>CALEJM010000236.1 GCA_937898265.1 uncultured Porphyromonadaceae bacterium | reverse complement strand
AGTTCTATCTGCTGGTCAAGAGCCTTTTCCCTGTCAAAGTCCTTATAGAAATCCGCAAAATAATTTATTGCGTCAACCGGTCTCATCCAGTCGGGAAGATAGGTTTTTTCGGGAAGATAGGCAACAACGCTCTTTGTATATGCGCCCGGTTCTTCGTTGTTGATTCTGACTGTTCCGCTGTGGTCCTTGATAAGACCGGTCAGAATTTTAATCAGAGTTGTTTTGCCGCAGCCGTTGGGACCTATGACGCCCACGATGCCGGCGGGGGGCAGATTGAACGTTAGGTTCTCATACAGCAACTTGTCGCCATAGGCCTTACTCACGCCTTCAACCTCGAGCACCTTGTTGCCCAGACGGGGGCCGTTAGGGATGAAGATCTCGAGATTCTGTTCCTTCTCTTTCACATCTTCGTTCATCATGCGGTCGTAGGCGGCCAGACGGGCCTTGCCTTTGGCATGACGGGCAGATGGTGCCATACGCACCCATTCCAACTCGCGCTCCAAAGTCTTGCGACGTTTGCTTGCTTGTTTCTCCTCTTGTGCCATGCGTTGTGTCTTCTGTTCCAACCAACCGCTATAGTTGCCTTTCCAAGGAATACCTTCGCCACGGTCAAGTTCGAGAATCCAACCGGCTACGTGATCCAGGAAGTAGCGGTCGTGGGTGATGGCAATCACGGTGCCAGCATATTGCTGCAAGTGTTGCTCCAACCAGTCGATGCTCTCTGCGTCAAGGTGGTTGGTAGGCTCGTCGAGCAAGAGGATGTCAGGTTCTTGAAGCAACAGGCGGCAAAGAGCCACACGGCGACGTTCGCCACCAGAGAGGTTCTTCATCACCGCATTCTCGTCTGGGCAGCGGAGTGCGGTCATTGCGCGCTCCAACTTGTTGTCAAGATTCCATGCGTCGTGTTGGTCCAGCAGTTCCTGAAGTTCTGTCTGACGTGCCAACAATTTATCAAAATCAGCATCTGGGTCGGCGAATTTCTCGTTTACTTCGTCAAATTCTTTGAGAAGGGCCACGATTGGAGCCATGCCTTCTCTAACGACCTCGATGACTGTCTTTTCTTCATCAAATTTAGGTTCCTGTTCCAGGTAGCCTACTGAGTAGCCAGGAGAGAATACCACCTCGCCTTCATAAGATTTCTCTACGCCGGCAATAATCTTCATCAAAGTAGATTTACCAGTACCATTCAAACCGATGATACCGATTTTTGCGCCGTAGAAAAACGACAAGTAGATGTTTTTCAACACCTGTTTGTGTGGTGGAAACGTCTTGCTGACGTTTACCATCGAAAAGATAATTTTTTTATCGTCTGCCATAATTATGTGTGTTGTCACATCTCACTAAGTCAGTTTTTAGCGAGATGTTGACGTAAAAATAGTAGATAATAGTTTGTATAAATGCTGAGAATCAGTCTTGTAGTGCTAAAAAACCGATTCTTCATTTATTTTACAAAGATAACTCTAAATTATCAACTGCCCAAATCTTAGAGCTACAATAAATAGAAAAGCTCAAATGAAAGAAAAATCTAACATTTGAGCCTTGATATCTTAGGTTAAGACGGTAGCTTATTTGCCGAGAATCCAAGCTTTTGACATTCCCTCGCGACTATGGATCTCTTCCAATTCTGCCATCGCGTCTTTGCTGGAAGCATAACTTCTAATGGCTACTCTGAAAGCGGTCCCTTCGTTGGCTTCCAAGATTGTTGGGGTGTCGTTTGCGGTGATGTTAAGTTCGGAGATGTAGCGTTCGGCAGTTGCACGCGTAGGAAGACTCGCTATGATGATATGTGCCGATTTCTTTGTTGTCTGGATTGTCACATTGCTCTTGAGGGCTTCTGGGGTTTCCAGTGTCAATGCTGTTTCTTCCTCGTAAGGCATCTCGTAGGTGGTGCGCATGGTGTCGCATTCCCAAGTTGGAATCCAAATACCTGCTTTCTGACTTTCGTAGTGGTAAGGGGAGAGCATTGAAAGAATCATTACCAAGGCTGCCACGGCTGCACTTCTTACGAAATGGCGTGAGATGGTGATGTGGATTTCGTCGCGTTTGCCTACGACTGGGGCTACTTCTGCTTCCTCCAATGGCTGCAGTTTCTCTGGCAGACGGATAGGCGACAGGGCGAGGTTCTCAGGCAGGTAGACTGCTGGAGCCGGAAGAAATTCCATCTGTCCGAACTCGTTCTGTTTCAGTGTGCCGATGCGCCCAAGAAGGTAGAGGCCGTTTGCGTTGAGCGCTTCGGTGATGTGTCTCACTGCTGAGGCTTCTTTGAAAGTGATTTCTCGCTCTTGCATCAGCGATTGTGCCAACAAACCGTCTTCGTGGGTCAGCAAACCGTTGAATCCAATCTCGTTTGAGGGTGGAAAGATGGTTTGACCAACGATGCGTGCGGGTTGATGTTGCACAATGAAACCGCCTAATCCTTTTACGATTACGCAGTCTTGCTCACGGAGGAGTCGTTCGATATGTTGAGCGATGATTTGCACGATGCAAAGTTACGTTTTCTTTGCTATGTTTCCAAGTAAAAATCCCATTTTTTGCGATAGAATTTTTACTTTGCTGTGGTTCAAAAAGATGCCAAAAGAGAGTCGTCTTTTGACGGACGACTCTCTCTTTTAGGTGTGATAAGACTGCTGATTAGTTTGCGAGACCAACGCAGTCGCTTTGAGCCTTGTTTACTCTTTTCTTGGTTACGCTCTTAACGCCAGGAACTTTCTTAGCGTTATCAACGTAAACGTTGATGTCGTCGCTAGTGCCATAAACATAGGCTTTTGTTTCGATAGTCTGGCCCATAACTTCTGCTTTGGTTGTTACAATGTAGCAAGCAGCGTCATCACATGAAGTGAAACCGCAACCCAAAACGAGGGCGAGAGCAATAGCTCCTAAAACTTTTTTCATAATAGTTTAATTTTTAGTTGATTATAGTGATTGAATTAGCGTTTTATTGCTGTTGCAAAATAACATGTTTTTTCTTTATCTGCAAAACTTTTCTTGGAAAAAAAGCATGCTATTTCACGTTTTTCTTGATCCATGCCTCGTCGACACGATAGAATTTCAGAGGCAGATCCACCAGTTTCTGTTCGCGAGCGGCTTGATGGAAAGCGTTGTAGAGATCCATTGGAATGGCGAAAGTCTGACTCTCTTTTCCGTCGGTCACTTGCTTAAAAATCAATCCGCTGCGTGTTAGCTCGCTAAAATAGTATTCTCCACCGGCAAAATGGAGGTTTGAGGCTTCGTTGTCGAAACTGCCGCTTCGCAATTCGAATTTGATGATCTCGATGACTACGTCGTAGAGACCTGATTCGAATATAAAAATCTTTTCCTTCAACTCGTCAAGCGACGAAACGACTCTGCAGCGGTAGTTGTTGAACTCGGGATTGCCCGAGATGGAAAAATTCGGCATTTTGTCGTTGGCGTCGGCCACCAACCATACCATGAACTTGTGTTTCATGTCGTGGTAGAGGGTTGGGTTTGGAATGAGGAAATCACTTTGGCACTTTTCGCAGTGGAAGCGGAACATGCTGTCGTCCAACACCATCTCTCGGAGTTCGGGGTTGAGGTCGGCGTTCACCGAGTTCCAAACCTTGAACTTACCTTCTGATTGACATTTAGGACAGTGAAGAGTTACTTCTTTAGCTTCTGACATTGTTGCGCTGATGCTTAGTGTTTGAAGTGGCGCATGCCGCTGAACAGCATGCTGATGCCGAGTTCGTTGGCTTTCTTTACAGAGTCTTCGTCGCGAACGCTACCACCTGGTTGAACGATATCGGTTACACCATATTGATTAGCCATGGTCACAGTGTCGTCGAATGGGAAGAAGGCGTCTGAGGCGAGCACGAGACCCTCGGTATATCCGTTTGCTTTAGCTTGTTTCAAGGCAATCTCGGCTGAGCCGACACGGTTCATCTGACCTGCGCCTACGCCAAGTGTCATTCCGTTTTTAACAACAACGATTGCGTTTGACTTCACATGTTTTACGATGCGAAGACCGAATGCCATATCTTTCATTGCCTCTGCATTAGGTTTCTTGTCGGTAACGCACATGTCGAGAGAGAGTTCGGCCATCTTTTGGTCGGCGTCTTGAGCCAACAGACCACCGGTTACGCTGACATAGCGTGACAGTGATTTGGTCTCAGGTGTCATGTCGACAATCATCAGACGGAGATTCTTCTTGGTTGAGAGGATTTCGAGGGCGTCGTCGTCAAATGCCGGAGCGATTACAATTTCCAAGAAAATTGGTTTCAACATTTCTGCCAGCTTTTTTGTAACAGGACGGTTCACCGCAACAATGCCGCCGAAAATGCTCACTTTGTCGGCTTCGTATGCTTTTTGCCATGCCTCTTCAATATTTGCGCCAACGGCGGCACCACATGGATTCATGTGTTTCAATCCTACGCAGAATGGCTCCGAAAATTCGCGAGTGAGTTCCAAAGCGGCACTGGCGTCTTGGATATTGTTGTAGCTAAGTTCCTTTCCTTGCAGCTGCTTTCCAAATGCAAGTGAGAATGGATGAGCCTCGGCGCCGCGGTAGAATTTGGCAGATTGGTGTGGGTTTTCGCCATAACGAAGGCTTTGTACCAAATCGTACTCAAGGAAGAGTTTCTCGTTCAAACCAGCTTTGTCGCGCATGAAGGTAGCGATGCACATATCGTATTCTGCTGTATGTGTGTAGGCCTCTGCGCTGAGTTGGAGACGGGTCTCAACAGTGGTGTTGCCGTATTGTTTGATTTCGTCAATGATGCGGTTGTAGTTGGCTGGATTGCAGACTACAGTTACGTCGCGATAGTTCTTAGCGGCGCTGCGGAGCATAGAAGGACCACCGATATCGATATGCTCGATGGCGTCTTCCATGGTTACGTTTGGTTTGGCAATCGTCTCGCGGAATGGATAGAGGTTGACGCAAACCATATCAATAAATTCGATGTTGTTTTCTTTGAGTGCTTCAAGGTGTGACGGTTCGTCGCGGCGAGCCAACAGACCACCGTGAACTTTTGGGTGGAGTGTCTTTACGCGACCGTCGCAAATCTCTGGGAAACCAGTCACGTCGCTGATGTTAATCACTTCAAGACCTGCATCGCGGAGGAGTTTCATAGTGCCGCCAGTGGCGATGATGTCCCATCCGAGTTGCTTGAGGTTGGTAGCAAATTCTACCACACCGGTTTTGTCGCTTACGCTGAATAATGCTCTCATTACGAAGATATATTAAGTTTATTTTTTATTCTTGAGAATTAGATGTTTTTGCAGAACTCCGCCACGGCTTCTGGGTAGAGCACGTGCTCGATGGCATGAATCTTCTCTTCCACCTCGTCGCGATTGTTGCCATGATATTCAAAGCCGCGTTGTGCAAGGATGATGCCTCCGTCTACGGTCTGGTCGATGAGGTGAACCGTTACGCCGAACACCTTGACACCGAAATTGAAAGCGTCGTCGATGGCATGTGCCCCTTTGAATGAAGGGAGCAGGGCGGGGTGTATGTTGATGATACGCTGTGGAAAAGCGTTGAGGAGTGTGTCGCCAACGATGCGCATATAGCCAGCCAGGCAGATGAAGTCAACCTCAGCTTCTTTGAGCGCGTCAACAATGGTCTGCTCGTAGTCGGCCTTGGTGGCGAAACTCTTGGGTTGAAGCACCAAGGCTTTGACGTTATGATTCTTTGCGCGTTCAATCACGTAGGCTTGTGGCTTGTCGCACACCATCATCACCACCTCAACAGGCAGTTTGCCTTGCTCGGCTTGGGCAACGAGTGCTTCGAAGTTTGTGCCACTGCCAGAGGCGAATATGGCTACTTTCTTGAGTCTTTCCATGCGTTTTGGAGTTTGTTTTTGTTAATTTGCAAAAGTACGAAAAAATCCCCGTTTCAACCACCTTTTTGTACAAAAAGAAGGCGAGACTTTCTCACGAAAACCTCGCCCTGCTCCAAAAAAGTATAGTATATAATGAGTTAGATTTAGTCTGAGTTATTTGTTGTAGATATTGAAATAGGTCACCACCTTTGGTGACTCGATAGAATTCTTATAATGCCAAATGCCAATCACCAATCTGTCGGGATGTTCCAAGAGGAATTTCTGGATGTCGAAAGAGAGGATAGAGCGGAAGTCGCTTTGAGGGATGTCGTTGTTGGCATTGTGACACAACTCAAAGTAGATAGTGTCGTTCCTATCAGCTATAGTAGGCATCACTGAATTGTGAATCAGCGCTATACGATGTCTGATGTTGCCACTTGCTGGCATGTGCATAAACACATTGATGAACCTGCCGGAAGAAAAGATACCGTTGTTGTTGATTTCGTAACGGTCGTTGCCCACCTTGTTCAGTATCTCTTGAGAGTTGGCCTCAACAATGGTGTCAACAGCTACAGGCAGCAGTATGGTAGCGTCGATAGTCATGTCGTAGCCGGGCAGTGTCTTGTTCTTGTCGGCAATGTAGCCCTCTACATAATATCGCTTGTTGCAGACCGAGTCGTTGATTTTTGTGGAGGGGATGATGCCCACCGTCGTGCTATCGTCAAGCACGATATAACCATCTCCAGCAGCGTTAGCACGCAGTTCGCCTAAGGCAAAAGAAAGATTGGTGGATGGGTTGAGAACATCTTCCCTTGGAAAGCAGGAAGTCATAGTCGTTGCCAAAGCCATCAATACTATTATATAATATTGTATCTTCTTCATTTGTTTTTTTCTTCTTGTATCCCTATGATGCAAAAAGAGGGTGAAAAGTTGCATGCGATACGTTGATTTAACCAACTTTAACTTTTGTGATTTACGGTACGTGTCGTAAGGTGCTGAAAAACATCGTGTTGTGTTGATTGTTGTGATTTGTGATAAAAAGCAGTCTACTTAATACCAAAAATCAAAAATTAGGGTTTATCTTTGTGCTCGCAAAATCAAGACATCATTAAGATGCAACAACACTACATCACACACAACGCCCCTTTGCGCTTTAGACGTTATAGTCGAAAGGGTTACGCAGCTTTCAGGTCAATGCACCGTGAGGTTGTGGTGGGACACGTTGTCAACGATATTGCCGACCGTCAGTTGGCAAAGTCTGGTCGTGGCGTGGAGTGTAGTGCGGCATTTGTAGGTGTTTTGGGCTTTGCGGCCGAAGAAAATGACATGCTGAGTGATGCAGGTTGTGTCGCAGCCACTGTTGCATCTATGACGGAACTGCTCGTTTTTGTTGCTCGTCAAACCGCTTCTGAGGCTGCGGCTGCTTCTGCTGTAAATAATAATAAACTAAATATGAGGAAAGGCAATTCGCATTGTGCGAGTTGCCTTTCGTCGTTTCAAACAATCAATTGTTTCAAATGAAAAAAATCTATCTCCTTGCTGCCCTCATGCTCTCAAGCATGTTGGCAACAGCGCAAACCGACTCCGTTCGTATCTACGGACTGGACGAAGTAACAGTTTCGGGAACGCAAATCAAAGTCTCCTCCGACACCTATCGTGTTGTCTCCGTTTTGGGACGCGACGAGATTGCAACCCTGCCAGTCACCTCTATCTCTGACCTCCTCGACTATCTGCCGGGCGTTGACGTTCGTACCCGAGGTGGTAATGGCGTTCAAGCTGATATCTCGATGCGTGGCGGCACTTTTGACCAAGTGCTTGTGATGCTCAACGGAGTGAATATCACCGATCCTCACACAGGTCACCACACCCTCAACCTCCCTATTGACCTCAGTATGGTCGATCGCATCGAAGTGCTCCAAGGCACCAGCATCAGTGCTTTTGGACTCTCTGCTTTCAGTGGCGCCATCAACATCGTGACAGGCAACGGAAACGCCTCCGAAGTAAAGGCTACTGTAGAAGGTGGTGCCCATGGCTACTTCATGCCTTCTGTCAATGTTCATCAAAACGTTGGTCTTTGGAAACTCACAGGTGCCGCCTCTTATAACCAGTCGACAGGCTATATGACTAACACCGATTATAAATATGGTAACATCTTCCTTCAGGCCCGTTATGCCAGCCATCGTACTGGTGAGTTCAATATTCAGTTGGGTGGTCAACTCAAAGGCTTTGGCTCCAACTCCTTCTACTCACTGAAGTATCCAGACCAATATGAAGCCACAAAGATGCTTACAGGTGCTGTAACTTGGAACTACGACTTCTCCTTCCCAATGCATATCGAAGCCTCCCTCTTCACCCGTGCCCATTACGACCGTTTCGAATTGTTCCGCGAGGGTGTCGTAGAGTTTCCATCGTGGTACACTAACCATAACTACCACGTCTCCAACGTCTCTGGCGCCAATGCCAAGCTCTCTTGGCTGGAGAATTGGGGTAAGACCACTGTCGGAATCGAACTCCGCAACGAAAATATCCTCTCCAACGTGCTTGGCGATTCATTGACCTCCACCCATTACATCCCTTATACTCATCATGAGATGGAATTTACCGTTGGTAAAAACCGCTTCAACGTCAACTACTTTGCTGAGCAGAGTTTCTTCTACAAAGACTTCTCAGCCTCCTTGGGTGTGGCTGGCAACTATAATACCATGTTCCGAAACAACTTCAGTTTCGGTGCCAATCTTGGCTATCAGTTCGCGCCTCAGGGTCAGGTGTTTGCCAACGTAAGCCGTAGCCTCCGTCTCCCAACCTTCACCGACCTCTACTATAAGAGTGCTACACAGATTGCCAATCCAGAGTTGAAACCAGAGTCAAGTCTTAATCTTGAGTTGGGCGTACGTTATGCAACCCACGGTTTCCACACCTCTCTCAATGCCTACTATCGTTTTGGTCAAAATATCATTGACTGGGTTAAGGCTCCAGAAGAGGAGCAATGGCGTAGTATGAACCACACCGCTGTCAACGCCATGGGTGGCGAAGTAGCAGTGGGTTACAATGGTGGCTATTGGTTGAAAACCATTGACTTGACCTATGCCTTCTGTCATCTCGACAAAGACGCAGGCGAGTTGATTAGCAAATATGCGCTTGACTACCTCAAACACAAACTCACCTTCACTCTTGGCCACGGCATCTATCGTGGTTTCGGAGCCGAATGGCAACTCACATTCCAAAGCCGTAACGGCGAATATACCGACATGGCTGGTGACGTAGTGGCTTATAAACCAGTCTTGTTGCTTGACGGTAAAGTCTATTGGCAGAATCGTAACATCAACATCTATGCCAGTGCAACCAATCTCACCAATCGCACCTACTACGACTATGGTGGCATCCTCCAACCAGGTATCTGGGTGAAAGCAGGCATTGCCGTTACCATCAATACCGATAAAAAATAAATAGTAAAAATAGTCTTGAAACAATTTTCGGAACTCCGTTAGTGGAGTACAGTCGACTCCAGCTCCCATGGTTGCTTGCAGCCGTGGGAGTTTTTTGTTTGGGATGGTTTTGTTTTTTTTTGGGGGGGTATTTGTGTGGTTATAAAAAAATCAACTATCTTTATTCACTTTTTTGCATCTCTATGCAACTATATTATGAACCGTATGGAAAAGATGCATCGCCATACATAACATTCATAAATAGTAAACAAAATGAAAAGAATCAACTATGTGATGGGATTTTTACTCGTTTTGACCTTAGCTGCTTTTGCCTGCTGCGACAAAAACGAAACAATGACTATGGATGCCACAAAAAACACTGTTGAGGCAACCATAGATTACGAGAAACCCTATACAGAAGTGCTTACAGAGCCAAAGAATCATTATTCAGTTGGTGTAAGCGGAAAAGTATATACTTCTCAGGGTCTACTCTATAGCAAGATTCACACCCAGGTTACACTGACTAAACTTTCTCAACGTAATATGGCAACATTTTCAATGGAGGAATCAGAATCGGAGTACAGGATGACAGTAGTTCGAATCAAATCGTCTGTGGATCATACCGATGTTGCAGAAGACATCTGCAGCAACGATTCATCCGAAATGTCGAGATTTGTGCTTGAAGCCGTAATGGGAGACCACTCGGTAAAAGTTTGGTTCGACAAAGAAAGTGGAATGTGGCATGGTTATATCGTTGAAAAATGATAATTGACTATCTTCGTTAACAAATACAAGCTGGAAGACGATTCGCCTTCTGGCTTGTATTCTTCGTTGGATAATGAAAGAGACTTTTATTGATATATACGATATTTTGATTTTCAGGGCCGAGAGCATTGTCAAGAACAAAGATGACGCATACGACATCGTGCAAGACCTGTTTTTGACTATTGACGACCGGAAAAATCTATTCCAAAATATTTCAAACAAACGGGGCTATTTGTACGGAATGGTTACAAAGAAAGCCTTGATGCTTTTGCGTGAGAGGCAAAGCCATGCCGAGAAAGAAAAATCAATTGTCACTGGCGTCACACACGAAGATTCAAGCATTCTGCTTGATATTGACAAACTCTTATCGGGATTAACCAACCTGCAAAGGCAGATTGTCCAGTTGCATGATATTGAGGGTTTTTCGTGTTTTGAGATAGCCATCAAGATTGCCCGCACTCCTGTTGCTGTCAAGAAACAACTTGCACTTGCACATAAAACACTAAAAAACACATATAAAAATGGATTTTGAACAATTAGATAAACACCTGGCATCGTTTTATGACGGAACGATAAACCAGCACGACTTAGAAGAACTTTTCGATGCCTTTTTATTCGACTGCGACGTACGAATTCTTAGGCCGAACGATGCGTCTATACTGATACCGCTCGCCCTGGCCAGAGAAGACCACCAGTCTGAGCAGGCAGGCATGATGAGATCTCATTCTCGACCCAAGTGGATAGCTGCGGCCATTGTTTTCTTCGCCATAATCGCGGGATCGATAGCCGTATTGGAATTTAGACAACCTACACAAATATATATTAGTACAACCGATTGCGACAACGAATGTGCCGAACAGTGGTTGGCAAGAACGATACAGACCGCCCTATGAAAAAGATTTTATTATTCCTGATTTTGGCCATGAATTTTTCCGTCTTTGCCCAATCCGATTTCTATCAGACCTGTTTGTCTCGGAAAGATGTGGAAAAAGTGGCCTATTTCAAAAGTCAGAAGGTTGACGATGAACGAGTTGATATTACTTTGGTTCAGGCCAAAGATAGTACTGCTTTTGGAAAGATTCTTGATGAGTATGGCATACCATTCTCAAAAGATTCAAAAACAGAGGGGCTGACGATTTGTATTAGGAACAACGACGACCCAAAGCTCGAACAACCCCAAAAAAACGGAAAGGTTTCACTTAAAAACGCCTGCCTTATCGGAGCCTCCGAAACAGAACTTACAATCTATGTCTTCCATAATTTGAGAAACGAAGATCGGCTGCATACAATCATTCGGTACATCACAAATGAGAAGAATAGGAAAAAGTAATTGGTTCTAAGGAATCATGCGGTCCTAATTTGACAATCTATTTGTTGGCCATGCCTGATTTTTTGGGACTGGTATATTCTAAATAGAGGCAAAAGGTTTTCTTTCAAAACTGTAAGGTGACCATTTTGTTGCAGCTGTTTTTGTGAAAAAACTAAGAAAAATCTTTTCGCTGCGGATAAATTTATTACGGAAAACTCCGGAGACATTCTGCTGAAACCATTTACCTTTGGGAAATAATGGAATAGACATTACATTTGACTCTTTTTTGAACGAAAAACTTGGAAATCTTTGCCAGAGATTGAAAAGAAAAATGTATTTTTGCACCATGGCAAAACAGAAATTGAACTTCTATGTGGTTTGGGTTGGACGCACGACTGGTGTATTCGACTCCTGGAGCGACTGCGAGGCAGCGGTCAAAGGCTTTGGCGGAGCGAAGTTCAAGGGGTTTGTGACCCGTGCGGAGGCAGAGAAGGCTTTTGCTGAGTCCCACGAAAAATATGTCATCGTGCCCACTGCCGAAGAACGGAAACAGCGTAAGGCAGCCAAGGCTCAGACTTCACCTCCATCGAATGCTCCCATTCAGCAGGCTCTGGCCGTCGATGCTGCGTGTAGCGGTCCTTGTGGTCCAATGGAATATCAAGCTGTCTGGGTGGCCAGTGGTCAAAGAATCTTCCATTGCGGACCGTTGCAAGACGGAACCAACAATGTGGGCGAATTTTTGGCCATCGTTCACGCCTTGGCGTATATGAAGAAATGTGGACAGGTTTTCCCAATCTACAGCGACAGCCGAAACGCACTTTTGTGGGTCAAACTGCGTCAGTGTAGAACCAAATTGGAACACACCTCTCGCAATGCGGAAATCTTCGACATGATAGCTCGCGCAGAGGCATGGTTGCGTAATAACGACTACAGCGATATCCCACTACTCAAGTGGGAAACCAAGCAGTGGGGCGAGATTCCGGCTGACTTTGGACGAAAATAAAACGCGAAATTTATCGTTTTTCAATAAAAAAATCGGTGCAAGATACATCTAATACCAAAAATAGTCTGTAAATTTGCACCCTAATTTCTTTCAGACTATTTCTGAATATGAGAAAGATTAAGATTCTGTCATTCTTTATTTTGGCTTGCTTTTTTGCCGCTTTCATCGTTCGCGCCTACACCTCTGTGGGTGAAGTGAACGGTGTGATGAACAACGTCAATACCATCAAGGCACAGACCACTGGACTGACCGAAGAAGATACCCTTGAAGCGCAGCTCTTCATTGACCTTAGGATAAAAGACCTGAAAGAGGAGAGCGTTCGTTGGAACGACTGCGACGTGGTGACTGGCGACAGCATCTTGCTGCTACCTACCAGTGCGCACTGTTTCCTTCCGCGCGAAAACCGCCCTTTGACATTCCTTGAGAAGACCTATAAAACGCTGAACTTCCCAATTACATGTGTCATTGCTGCTTTGTGTATCGCAGTGCTGGTACTGTTTGTGATAGTGATGCTCTCGTTCTTCCGAACTAAGGTGTTTGACCATCAGAACGTGAAACACATGCACTCCATCGGCGTCTCGCTGTTGGTGGTGGGCGTATTGGACACACTGTGGCATGCCTTGGAACTCTATCTCGCCTCTCAGGCGTTCCATTCTGCAAGTTTTGCCGTCGACTACCGCAACGTGTGTGCTTGGACACCATTGATGTCGGGTTTGGTGGTTTTGTTGATGTGCGAAGTGCTTCGTCATGCAACCAATATTAAACAAGAACAGGATTTGACAATCTAATAGAGTGAGAAAATAGAGATGCCTATCGTTGTAAATCTTGACGTGATGATGGCCAAGCGACATATCTCGCTGGGCGAGTTGGCGGAGCGTGTTGACATCACTCCTGCCAATCTCTCTATCCTCAAGACTGGTAAGGCAAAGGCGGTTCGCTTCTCAACGTTGGAGGCTATCTGTAAGGTGCTGGACTGTCAGCCCGGCGACCTCCTAAGTTACGACACTTCAGAAGATTTGGAAAAAGAAAAATAAAATATAAATTTTAGTTTTACAACAATGAAAACAAGATTCTTAAGCATCTTAGCCCTGTTGTTCGCTGTATCAATGGTGGCTACAGCCCAAAAGAACGCTCCTGCTGGCTATGAGGAGTACACCCTCGCCAACGGCTTGAAGGTATTCCTTTGGGAAGATCACAACAAACCAGACGTTCACGGTCGCGTTGTTTGCCGTGCTGGTTCTGTTGACGAACCATCCGAATATACCGGTTTGGCTCACTACCTCGAGCACATGCTCTTCAAAGGCACTGAGACCATCGGTACACTCGATTGGGAAAAAGAGAAACCTCTTTACGAAGAAGTAATCCGTCTTTACGACCAACTCGCTGTTGAGAAAGACGAGGCTAAACGTAAGGAACTCATCAAGAAGATTAACGAGAAATCAATGGAAGAGGCTAAATACTCTGCAACCGACGACTTCTCAAATCTTATTGAGAGCATGGGTGGTGACAACCTCAACGCTTTCACAAGCTACGACCTCACCGCTTACCACAACGACTTCCCAGCTTATCAAATGGAGAAATGGATGATGGTAAACTCTGATCGTTTGATCAACCCTGTTTACCGTAGCTTCCAAGCTGAGTTGGAGAACGTGTTCGAAGAATACAATATGTATCAAGATGACTATGGCACCCACCAACGTGAATTCCTCTTCGAGAAGGTTTACGAAGGCTGCCCATACTCACGCGACGTCATTGGTTATGCTTCACACTTGAAAAACCCACAAATCAGCGCACTCCGCAACTTCTACAACACATGGTATGTGCCAAACAACATGTGCTTGCTCCTCGTTGGTAACTTCAACTCTGCTGACGTAAAACCATTGATTGAGAAATACTTCGGTCGTTTGGTTCCAAAGACTCTCCCAGAACGCACTGTTTATCCAGTGAAAGAGATCAAAAACGAGCACTATGAGTGCAAAGTTGGTTACTATCCACAATACTACTGGATTTACAAAGGTATCGCCATGAACGACGAAGACGACGTGTTGTTGGACTTCACATTGTCAATGTTGAACAACGGTCACAACACCGGTATGTTGGACCGCTTGATGTTGGACGGTACTGTAAACGCTGCTTATGCTTCAAACGACAGCCGTCGTGACCGTGGTACCATCATGATTGTTGGTATGCCTTACTTCGACGTTGCTCAAAGCCGTTTCGAATCAGAGAAACAAACCGAGAAGGTTATCTTCGCTGAAATTGAAAAACTGAAACGTGGCGAGTTCTCAGACGAACTCTTCCAATCAGTAAAACAACAACAACTCCAAAGCTTCAAACTTATGTTCGAGAATGCGTCTAACAAAGTTAACGCAATCACCTATGCTTTCGCATACGGCCAAGACATGTCTGAATACTTTGAGATGGACAAGAAAGTGGCTGCCATCACCAAAGAGGATGTTAAGCGCATTGCTAACAAATACCTCAGCGGCAATCACATGACTATCGCTTTCACCGAAGGCGCTCCTAAGAAAAACAAATTGGCTAAACCACAAATCCAACCATTGGATCCACCTAAAGGCGTTCAAACCGAATACGCTAAGAAATTCGAGACCGTGCCTTCAGGTCAAGTGGTTGTTGACTACAACAACTTCAACGACGTAAAAGAACTCAGCCTCTACAATGGCGTGAAGATGTTCTACACCCAAAACCCATTGAACGACGTATTCTCACTCACCTTGAAATATGGTGTTGGTACTGAGAAAATGCCAAAACTTGAGTATGCAGCTGCTTTGATGAATACCGCTGGTATGATGCCAGACGTTTCAGCTACCGACCTCCGCAACCGTTTCAGTGCTCTCGGTGCTACCTGCTCATTCAGCGTAAGCAGTGGTTACTTCTACATCACCATCTCTGGTGACGAGAAAAACCTTGCTGAAATCTGTAAACTTATGACCCAACTCACCTACATGCCAAAACTCGATCAGAAACAGATTGAGAGCGTAGTAGGTAGCGAGTTGCAAAGCCGTCAACGTGAGAAAACCAACCCTAACGTGTTGTCCTCAGCTTTGATGGAGTATGTACTCTATGGCGACAAATCTTCTTACATCGACCGTATTCCAGTTGACGAACTCTACAGCGTTCAATTCACTGGCGATTCTTACAATGTCAACTACCTCCTTTCTAACACCGACCTCACCTCAACTATCCAAGACGCTATCAAATACTCTGTGGATATCCACTATGTAGGTCAAAGGCCAATGAAAGAAGTTGCTGACATTTTGAAAGCTAACGTGCCTATCAACAACAACGCTATCCCAACCACCTCACCTGTATTCCGCGATCGTAAGAGCTACGACAAGACCCAGGTAATCTTCCTCTCAAACAAAGAGGTTCAACAAGCTAAGGTTTACTTCTATATCGACGGTGTTCCTTACAACATCGCAGAAGACGTAGATTACGACGCATTCAACCAATACTTCAGTGGTGGTTTCAGCGGCTTGGTAATGAACGAGATTCGTGAGAAACGTTCTATGGCTTACACCGCTTACGGTAACATGGTAACTCCTGGTTACCCACAAAAGAAATCTTACCTCATCGGTTATGTTGGTACACAAAGCGACAAGGTGGCTGACGCTATCGACGTTTACATGGACCTCTTGAACAATATGCCTGCTTACCCAGAGCGTATCGACAACATCAAGGGGTTCCTCCGTCAATCAGCCCTCACCGCTAAACCTTCTTTCCGTTCAAAGAGCCAAGTGTTCAGCCACTGGAAAGAGATGGGTTACACAGACGACCCTGCTAAGGTGAACATGCCTAAGGTTGACAACCTCAAATTCGAAGAGATTATCAACTTCTACAACAAGTACATCAAGGGCAAACCTGTTACCATCGTAATCATGGGCGATGAGAAATCTATCGACATGAAACGCATCCAATCTAAATACGGTAAGATGCAGAAAATCAACTCAAGCAAACTCTTCAAAGGCGGTTTCTAATCGCTCCTTGACTTGAGATAAACCTAATCCCTGTGGAGCAATCCGCAGGGATTTTTTGTTTTTTAAATCTTCATTTTGTAAAAACCAATAAATAATGTATCTTTGCATTTCAATTGATTACTCGATTTAATTACCTTTCGTATTATGCAAATGAGGTTAAGAAAGCATCACTTTGGCTTTTTAGGCATTGTTACAGTTTTCGCATTATTCGCGGTATTTATCGGTTCTTGCAATAGACAAGGCGACAAAATCTACGAAGACGTGGTAACCAACAGAGAGGGAATAGACGAACTGTTCCAACTCTTTGAAACATCCGATGGACTCACGCGTCTTTCCTATGCCAACGCCATCTTCTATCAGATGGTCAACAACAATCAGTTGGATACTCTCTATAAATTCACATCGCTGAAAGATTTGAACCTCTGTGAAGCTACTTTGATGCTTTACATGTCCAACTATGCGCTTGAGAACTACGATTTCCAGAATGCGCAAGCCTACGCTGAACGTTCGGTGGCTTATTTCGAAAACTACCCAGAACACGACATTGAAAAGGCATTATGCTGGCGAAATATCGGTGTTTGTTACACCAAGAGTGGCGAATTCGAGCGTGCACTCCAACTGCAGGTGGACGCACTGAACCTTATCAAGGCATCTGGCGACAACGACGACCTTGCCTATACGCTCTATACCTTGGCAGGCACCTGCTGTATGATGCGTCAGTATGAGACGGCGAAAGGATATATTGACGATGCGTTACGTATTGAGAAGAATACTAGTGTGATGCGTATCGTGGATCGCGACCGTGCGAAAAATAAAAAGGTGGGCGACCGCTCACTGATTAGCTACCTCAACAACGCATCGGAAGTCTATTCAAAACTCGGCTTGTTCGACGCCTCTCTCCGCTTGGCTAAGGAGGCTTACGAGCAAGATTCTATTGAAAACGGTGTGGTCAACCTCCCAACTCAACATACCTACATTGCCAACGTCTACATTGCTATGGGCGAGTGGGAACGTGCAGGCAGGGAGTTGGAGCAGGCTTTGCGTATTGTCAAAGACTATCCTAACGAACAGGTGGAGGCTACCATCCACTCTCAGATGGGTAACATTGAGCGTCAAAACGGTGACTATGAGGCTGCCGAGATGCACTATATGGCGTCTTTGGAATATTTCCGCAAGACAGGTAACAAGTATGCCGAGAAGAATGTGCTGCAGAGTCTCTCGAGGGTTCACCTTCAGACCGACCCAGTGGCTGCTTGTCAAGACCTTCAGCAATATATCCGTCTGACCGACTCTATGAATATCGCCGACGCAACGAAGTCGCTCAACGACTACCGCGTGCAGTATGAGACCGACCAATTGGAGCTCTTGGCTGAAAAGCAAAAACTCCATACCAAGACCATCGTTTGGGTGTCGTTCTCTATACTTGTGGTCCTTTTCCTCGTGGTGTTGGTGCTTGCCTACCTGCTTCGTATGAAGGAGAAAGCGAAAGCTCAGGAGGAGAACTTCTTCCGAACCAAGTCCAACTTCTTTACGAATATCACCCACGAGTTCCGCACCCCTTTGACCATTGTCTTGGGCTATGGTCAGCAGATGCGTAACAATATGTTGCCAGAAGGTGAGACAATGCAGAATATCGGTGAGATGATTACCCGTCAAGGCTCTCAGATGCTCTCGCTGATTAACCAACTTCTCGATTTGATCAAGGTAACTTCTGATGTGGTTCAACCAGAATATTACTCTACCGATGTTGTCTCCTATGTGCGTATGATTGTGGAGAGTCATGAGAGTTTGGCGAAAGACAAAAAGATACAAATGGTTATGCAGTCGGAGTACAAAACTTTCCACATGGATTTTGTGCCAGACTATATGCATAAAATTGTTCGTAACCTCATCTCCAACTCAGTGAAATTCACTCCAGAAGGAGGCCGCATCACCGTGGAACTCGCATTCCCAGAGAACAGCTTGGTGCTCCGAATCTCCGACACTGGTATCGGTATTCCTAAGGAGGAGCAGGCCCACATCTTTGAGGAGTTCTACCAACTCTCTGCTGGCAATAAGTTTGCAGGCACTGGTATCGGTCTCTCCTTGGTGGTTCAAATTGTGAAAGCTATGGGCGGCGAGGTGACTCTTGATAGTGAGTTGGGCAAAGGTTCTACCTTTATCATCACCCTTCCACAGCATCACGAAGGAGCTAAGAAGGAGAATATCAACGAGGTTATTGGCGACGAGATTCCTATCCGCTATAACTATGCGAATGAGCAACTTCCGGTGGGTGTTACCGATGCCGATGCACCAATCCTCTTGGTGGTGGAAGACAACGAAGATATCTCACGTTATATCGCTTCGCAGTTGCGCAACCGTTATCGTCTCTACTATGCTTCCAACGGCAACGATGGTCTCTCAATGGCCAATGAGATTGTGCCAGATTTGATTTTGAGCGACTTGATGATGCCAGGCATGACTGGTACGGAGTTCTGTCAGGAGGTTCGCCGTTCTCCGGTTCTCAACCACATCCCATTTGTAATGCTGACTGCGAAGACTACCGAGGAAGACAAAGTCTATGGCTTGAAATGTGGTGCCGACCTCTATCTCTACAAACCGTTTAACGCAGAGGAGTTGAACGTTAGTGTTGAGCATCTTATCATGGCACATCGCACGTTGAAGGATCACTTGGCAGTTGTCAAGGAGGAACCAATCAACGAGCCACAACAGAAAGAAGTGGTTCGCGATACTTTGATGGAGGCAAAACAGGCATTCTTGGATCAGCTTGGCGAGGTCATTGATTCTATGTTGGGCAAAACGCCTATCGACGTTCAGAGTCTTTCTGCTGCCGTGGGCATGAGTTCGCGTCAGTTGAGCCGTAAGATTCAGACGATTACGGGCGAGACTACAATCAACTTCTTGGCTGAATATCGCATCGAACATGCCAAGAAACTCCTTATCGCACAGCCTGATATGCCGATTGCCGACGTGGCTGTCGCTTCGGGATTTGAGGACAGTGCTTATTTCTCTCGTGTGTTCAAACAGGAGACAGGTGTTTCACCATCACAATTCAAAAAACAAAATTAGTCGCTTATATATAAAGATGAAAAAATTGTATCTGTTTTTGATGGCATGCGTTGCTTTGGCAATGGTGTCATGCGGAGCAAAGTCCGCAACCCAAGAAGAGGCAGCTGAGGTGGATTCTGCTGAAGTGGCTGTTTCTGAGGTGTATTTTATCAAGGATATTACCCCAGAAAACCTCTTGAAGATCTATGAGGCGTTGAATCGTGAAGCTGAGGGTCGTGTAGCTGTGAAACTCTCTACGGGCGAACCTGGCGGTCACAATTTCTTGAATCCAGACCTCATCAAGGACCTCGTGCAGATGGTGAATGGTACTATCGTTGAGTGCAATACTGCCTACGCAGGCAAACGCATGAATACTGCCGACCACTTGCAGGCTGCAAAGGATCACGGTTTTACTGCGATTGCTGAGGTGGACATCATGGATGCCGAAGGCGAGATGCAGATTCCTGTGACTGGCGGCAAGCATCTCCAGTATGATATCGTTGGCAACCACTTGACTAACTACGACTTTATGGTGGTTTTGTCTCACTTCAAAGGTCATGCGATGGGTGGTTTCGGCGGCGTCCTCAAGAATGCGTCGATCGGTGTCGCTTCGACCGCCGGCAAGGCCTATATCCATTCGGCCGGCAAGACCGACAATGCGACTAAGGCATGGCTCCCTGGAAATCTGGCTTCCGGTAAAACGCAGGACGACTTTCTCGAGTCCATGGCTGCCGCAGCACAGGGTGTAGCTGACGTATTTGGCAAGAATATCATCTACATCAGCGTCATGAACAACATGTCCGTGGACTGTGACTGCGTGTCCCATCCGGATGAACCTCTTCTGCAGGACCGTGGCATAATGGCCTCCCTGGACCCGGTCGCCGTGGATAAAGCCTGCCTTGACCTTGTATTCAATATCACGCCTTCGGAAGGGGATGACAACGGTCCGCTCCTCGAACGGATCAAATCCCGCCACGGCACCCATATTGTGGAGTGGGGCGAACATATCGGTCTGGGTTCTTCAAACTATGTCATAGTCGATCTTGACCAAAGATGAATTCC
>CALEJM010000235.1 GCA_937898265.1 uncultured Porphyromonadaceae bacterium | reverse complement strand
GCAGTCATAAAACAAGGCAAGGAACTCCGCATCCTAGACCTCAATAACGTCGAACTCAACCCAGAGGTGAAAAACGTTGAACTCTCCATCGGACAGTTGGAGAAAGGCGGTTTCCCACACTTCATGCTCAAAGAAATCTTTGAACAGCCAACCTGCATTGCCAACTGCATGAAAGGTCGTATCAGTCAGGATCTTGAAGAAGTGAAGCTCTCGTCAGTCATCGACTTCAAAGAGCAGTTGCTCAACGCCAACCGTTTCATTATCTTGGCTTGCGGCACCTCTTGGCACGCCGGTTTGATTGGTAAATACCTCTTTGAATCCATGTGTCATGTGCCAGTGGAAGTTGAATACGCCTCAGAGTTCCGTTATCGCGACCCTGTCATCACCCCGAAAGACGTCGTGATTGCCATCTCGCAGTCGGGTGAGACTGCTGCCACCCTCGCCGCCCTCAAGCTGGCGAAAAAGAAAGGCGCCTTCGTCTATGGTATCTGTAATGCAGTAGGTTCGTCTATCCCTCGCGAGACCAACACCGGTTCCTATATCCACGTGGGTCCTGAGATTGGTGTGGCTTCCACGAAAGCATTCACTGGACAAGTTACCGTGCTTACACTCTTGGCTTTAGCTATTGCAAAGGAGAAGAACTCCATCAGTCCGGAGGCTTACCGTGCCATCATCCGCGAACTCAATGCCATTCCAGAAAAGATGGAAGAGGTGTTGAAGCAGAACGACCTCATCGCTGACCTCTCCAAAATCTTCACCTACGCCCATAACTTCATCTACCTTGGTCGTGGCTACTGCTATCCAGTTGCCCTTGAAGGTGCATTGAAACTGAAAGAAATCAGTTATATCCATGCCGAGGGTTATCCAGCTGCGGAGATGAAACACGGTCCTATCGCACTGATTGACACGGAGATGCCTGTGGTTGTGATTGCTACCCACAATGCACTTTACGAAAAGATTGTGTCCAACATCCAAGAAGTGAAAGCCCGTAAAGGTAAGATTATAGCACTGGTAACCAAAGGCGATAACGTCGTATCGAAACTTGCCGACCACGTCATTGAGTTGCCATCCACATTGGAATGCCTTGATCCGCTGATTGCTACTATACCGCTTCAACTCCTTGGCTATCATGTGGCTGTCAACAAAGGCAAAGACGTAGACCAACCTCGCAACCTCGCTAAGTCGGTCACTGTGGAGTAGTCACACTATGACACTCACATTTCGCGCTCGTCTTCAGCAGAATGCCCCAATGGACGCGGCTTATATAGAGGTGCCCTACGACATCAAAACCCTCACAGGGCGTGGCCGTTGGCTCGTCTCCGCCACCTTCGACGGCGAACCTTACAACGGTCAGGTCGTTAAGATGGGATTGCCATGCTGGGTGATTGGCGTGCCGAAAGCCATTCGGCAGAAGATTAACAAGTCGTTTGGCGACGAGATAGAAGTCGTTTTGACTGATCGCGTATCATAGTGCCAAACTATTTCCAAAATAAACAATAAAGGCACACCGTTGTGGTGTGCCTTTTGTCGTATCTGTGGAGCAGAGTAGTGTTAGCGTGGGGTGTTCACTTCCTTGAAGAAAGTGTACCAGAAAGCGTGACCGGTTTCGTAATAGATAGTCTTGCCTTTCAGGTAGTTGGTGACAGCATAAGTGTAGTAGCCCTCGCTGCCTTCCTCGCGTGATTTGTTGTTGAAAACCTTGAGGTAAGCATCCTTTTTCATATAGATGCCATAACTGCCGATGGTCACATGGTGAACGCCGCCTTCTTCGTATGGGAAGAACATCATTTTTTCGCCATTCCACCACTCGTCGGTCAGGAGTGTATCAAGAACTTCGCCATCCTGCATGCGAACGTCAAAACGGACTAACGTATCGCTTAACTGGAAATAAAGCGGCATGAAATCGCCTTCAATGTCGCCAATATACATCGTGTCGGCCTCTACGAGCAAACGATGTGTAACCACATTTTTATATTCGCATGAAGCCAAACTGCAGCACAAAGCTGCTGCTACTGCCAAAACTGTAAAAATCTTTTTCATAAACTGTTTTGTTTTGCTTGTTGTCCTCACCGTATCATTTTTTATAAGGCGCTTAAAACTAAGCCTTAAAATGATTTTTGAGGAGAAATCCAAACGAATTGCGTGGCAAAAGTACAACTTTTCTGCTTTTGCAGCAAGATTTTTTTGAAAATGTGAAAAAAATCTTTGAGCCTAACCTTAAGGTTAACAAATAACAAAACGCAGATAGTGTTTGTATTTTTAGAAAAAATCGCTATCTTTGTGGCAATTTTTGTGGAGTATCCTCGTTTAAGAACAGTAGGATGAAAAGTAGACCGGTCAAATACGTTGCAGCGATGTTGATTCTGGTAGTTATCTCTATGTTAACCACCACATTGTCTGCACAAACCTACCGCAAGTATCACATGGAAGCTGGCGTGTTGGGAGGGGGTTCATTTTCGCTTGGCGACGTGAACCGCACACCCTTTGCACACCTGGAACCCACCCTTGGAGGCTTCCTGAAATACAAATTTAATGGCCATTGGGAGATAAAATTCGAGGCAACCGGTTGGAAATCGGGTGTCGGAATAGTCAATAATGCCTACAAAGCAACCCCTTTTGGACAGGGTGCAGTTATCGGAGAATACAACTTCTACAACTATGGCGGTTCGCCCTACGAACCCTACCCATCCAACGTCACCCCATACATCTTCTGGGGCTTGGGATTGATGGTCTTTGAAGGTGGTGTGGCAGCCTCCATGCCTTTCGGTATAGGTGTGAAGTGGCGTTTCGCAAAACGCTTTAACCTCGGTGCCTATTGGAGCATGCAGAAACTCACCTCCGATAAGTTCGACGGCGTTGACGACCCCTACCACCTCAACAAAACCTTCTTGATGAACCGCGACTACAACTCTACCGTCGCCGTTTATCTCTCCTTTGACTTCTGGCGCATCTGTGCCCCTTGTCAAAACTACAACCACTATAAGAGCAAACATGGCTTCAGCCAATATCAATACTAACACCTGCAATTCTAAAAACGTGGAATCCATCAAGCAGCAGATTGACCTTACAAGATTGCCCCAGCACATCGCCATCATCATGGACGGCAACGGACGTTGGGCAAAACTTCGTGGTAAAGAACGCGTCTACGGACATGCTCACGGCGTTGAGTCGGTTCGTCTCGTTACTGAAGCTGCAACGGAGTTGAAAATCAAGTATCTCACACTATACACCTTCTCTACCGAAAACTGGAACCGTCCAAAGGCAGAGGTGGATAGCCTGATGAATCTCTTGGTTGAAAACTTGGTCAGCGAATTGCCGACCTTCCACAAAAACCATATCCGTCTGCGTGCCATCGGCAACCTCGCCACGCTGCCAGAGAAGGCGCAAACCCTCTTGGCGCAATGTATCAACGAAACGGCTGCCAACGACGGACTCAATCTCGTCTTGGCGCTCAGCTATTCTGGTCATGAGGAGATTACCAACGCCGTCAGAGAGATAGCAGCGGAGGTACAAAAGGGTACCCTTGCCCCACAGCAGATTGACCAAGCCATGGTGGAGCGTCACCTCTACACCGCCGACATCCCATCGCCCGACCTCTTGGTGCGTACCGGTGGCGAATGTCGCATCAGCAACTTCCTCCTCTGGCAGGCAGCCTACGCCGAACTCTGCTTTACACCAGTGTTCTGGCCCGACTTCAACAAAGAGGAGTTTTATAAAACAATCGTAGACTATCAACACCGTGAACGTCGCTTCGGTTTGACCAGCGAACAGCTCACGACGAAATAACATATAAGATTAGCACGCACTTATCGCTGTGCGAATCCCAAAAAGAGATTACGGATGAAACAACGTATTAAACACATAGCAATCGTTCTGACCCTGCTGACAGCCGTCACGTCGCTCTCTGCTCAAGAGATCAACCTGATGGAAATCGACTATGCCAGTGCGCCACGAACATTGACCATTGCAGATATCAAGGTAACCGGTTCTGAGACCTACGAAGACTACGTCTTAATCAGTTTCTCGGGCTTGTCGGTTGGCAAGACCATCAAAGTGCCAGGCAACGAAATCTCTGGCGCCGTCAACCGTTTCTGGAAGCAAGGCTTTTTCTCCGATGTCAAAATCTATGCCGACAGCATTGCCCGCGACAGTATCTGGCTTACCATTGCCTTGAAACAACGTCCACGTATCTCAAAAATCAACTACTTCGGCATGCGTCAGGGCGAACGTGAAGACGTTGAGCCACAGGCTGGTCTCTCTGTTGGCGCACAGGTAACGCCCGACCTCATCGACCGTTCGAAAATCCTCATCAAGAAACACTTTGCCGAAAAAGGTTACCTCAATACCGACGTACTCATCTATCAAAAGAAAGACCCTGCCAACCCAGGCAGCGTGACCCTCGATATCAGTGTCGACAAAAAGACCAAGGTCAAAGTCAATCAGATGTTCGTTATCGGCAACGAAGCATTGACAATCAATAAGATTGACCGTGCGATGAAGAAAACCAACCGTGCTGTGTTGTGGAACTTCTTCCGTTCAAAGAAATTCGTGAAGTCCTCCTATGAGGAAGACAAAAAAGCAGTCATTGCTAAATACAACGAAATCGGTTATCGCGATGCTATCATGTTGAAAGATAGTGTGGCAAAAGTTGATGACGAGCACGTTAACCTCTACATGTGGATTGAAGAAGGTAAGAAATACTACTTCGGTGATATCACATGGAGTGGCAACACCCTCTACTCAAGCGAATTGCTCAATAGATACCTCAATATCAAGAAAGGCGACACCTACAACCTGAAACACCTTGAGAAACGTCTTGACCAAGACGAAGATGCCGTTGGCGCACTCTATCGCGACCGCGGCTATCTCTTCTTCAACATCGACCCTATCGAAGTTGGGTTCAATGGCGATACCATCAACTTTGAGATGCGTATGTATGAAGGTCAGCCTGCCACCATCAACAAGGTGGAAATCAAAGGTAACGATCGTGTCTACGAGCATGTTGTACGTCGTGAGTTGCGCACCCGTCCGGGTCAGCTCTACAGTCAGAGCGATATCATCCGTTCCTTGCGCGACCTCGCCCAACTCCAATACTTCAATGAAGAAAAACTCTACAACGGCATCGACGTTCAGCCAAATGTTGAAGACGGCACCGTTGACCTCACCTATAACCTTGAGAGCAAGTCAAGCGACCAATTTGAGTTCTCGGCAGGTTGGGGTCAGTCTGGTCCTGTTGTCTCTGTCGGTGTAAAGTTCACCAACTTCGCCATTCAGAACCTCTTCAAACCTAAGATGTATCGCATCGTGCCTCAAGGTGAGGGTCAGACCTTCGCCCTCAAGGTGCAGACCAACGGTAAATACTACCAAAACTATAGCCTCTCGTTCTACGAGCCATGGTTGGGCGGTAAACGTCCGAACTCCTTCTCCATGGGTATCTACTACTCCGTTCAGACAGGCTTCTCCAAGCGTTACATCAATGCGATGAACAACAACTATTATAATAGCTACAACTACTATTATAATCAGTATGGCGGCAACTACGGCTACAACAACAACTACATGACGCCGGAGTACGACTCCAATAAGCACGTTCGCGTCTTTGGTGCCAACATCGGTATCGGTACACGTCTGAACTGGCCTGACGACTACTTCACCCTCTATGGAGAACTCTCCTACCAGCATTTCAACCTCAAAGACTGGTACTCATACTACTACGGATTCTCCGATGGTATTGCCAACAACCTCTCGCTCAGCTTGACTTTGGGTCGCAACTCCATCGACAACCCTATTTACACCCGTCGTGGTTCAGCCTTCTCGTTCTCTGTGAGCGCTACCCCTCCTTATTCAGCGTGGGATAAGGTGGACTACAGCACCGCAACCGATGCTCAGAAATATAAATGGATTGAGTACCACAAGTGGAAGATTGGCGGTAAAATCTTTACACCACTTACACGCGACGAGAAACTTGTGCTTATGGCACGTCTTGAATACGGCTTCTTGGGTCACTACAACAAAGACAAAATCTCACCATTTGAGAAATTCTACGTCGGCGGTGACGGTATGTCGGGTTACACCTCCGTTGGTTCAGAGCAGATTGGTCTGCGTGGCTACGCCTCCTCCTCTTTGACACCGCTGAACGAAAAAGGTAACTACAACGGTAACCTCTACACCCGTGCCACCGTTGAGTTGCGCTACCCAATCATGATGCAAGGCAGCACCTGTATCTGGGCGTTGGCGTTCCTTGAGGCCGGTAACTGTTGGGCCAACTTCAAAGAGTTCAACCCATTCGACCTCAAACGTTCTGCTGGTGTCGGCGTTCGCGTCTACCTCCCAATGTTTGGTCTGTTAGGTGTTGACTGGGGCTACGGCTTCGACGCTATCCACGGTTCAAGAGAAAACTCAAAGAGTCAGTTCACCTTCGTACTCGGTCAAGAGTTCTAAACTTTTTGCCGCAACGATAGTCAAAGAGAAAAACAAAACAGAGAAAATATGAAAAAGATCCTTGTTTCATTGTGCGTACTCCTCCTTGCTGGAGTGATTAACGTAAGTGCCCAGAAAGTGGCAGTCATTGACATGGAATATATCCTCAAGGCTGTTCCTGCCTACGAGACAGCTAATGAGCAACTCTCACAGTTGTCCAAGAAATGGCAGAAAGAAGTTGAGGCCAAACTCACCGAAGTACAAAATATGTACAAGGCATATCAGACCGAGCAGGTGTTCCTCTCAGCCGAGATGAAAACCCAACGCGAGGAAGCTATCTTGGAAAAAGAACGTCAGGCCAACGAGTTGAAGCGCAAATACTTTGGCGCCGACGGCGATTTGTTCAAAAAGCGCGAAAGTCTAATGAAGCCTATCCAGGACGAAATTTATAACGCTTTGCAAGAATACAGCAACGAGAAAGGTTATCAGATTATTCTCGACAAGGCGTCAACCGTCGGACTGGTATTTGTAGCACCAAAGATTGATGTCAGCGACGACATCCTTGCCAAACTTGGCTACTCTAAATAAATATGTAATAAATTATACATTAAAATAGAAAATGAAGAAATTACTTATCATTGCCGTATTGGCAATCCTCCCTTTTTGGGCAAGTGCTCAAAGCATGAAATTCGGCTATGTGAATGCTCAAGAGATTTTCACTTTGATGCCTGAGTTGGATAGCATCGAAAAGGTGATGGCTGAATACAACGCCACCAACATGGAGTACGTTCAAGCCATGGAGAAAGAGATTAGCGAGAAATACGACAAATTGGAACAAGAGAAAGACAAACTCACCGATGCCATCCGCAAGGTGACTGAGGAAGAGTTGCAATCACTCTATCAACGCTATCAAACCGCTGTTCAAACTCTCCAAGCTGAGAGCCAAAAGAAACAGATGGAACTCCTTGAACCTGTTAATAACCGTATCCGCGAAGCCATCGATAAGGTAGGCAAGAAAAATGGTTACGTATTCATCTTCGATATGGGCGCTGGCGCTATCCTCTACAAGAGCGATATGGCTGTTGACGTCTCCACTCAAGTGAAAAAAGAATTAGGTATTTTATAATAAAACCCAACACCACGAAGACTACTCTTGAACAGGGGTAGTCTTTGTTGTATTTATATAGAAATGAAGCATCGACAGCTCTTTATTCTCCTCCTCTTGCTACTACCGCTCGGCGTGACGGCGCAGACCACCGATTCGCTCATGCCAATACGCATTGGTTATGTTAATCGTCAGCAGCTCATCAGCAGCCAGGACGAAGCCAAGGCGGCAGAGCAGCAGATTGCCAGCCGTCAGAAGGAGTACGAACAGGAGTATCAACGCATGGAATTAGAGTACAACGGCAAGGTAAAACACTACGTTGAAAACAGCAAATCCATGAGCGAACCGATTCGTCTCGCGCGTATGACCGAGATTACCGAGTTGGAGAAACGACTCGTGCTCTTCAAACAGCGCTATACCGAAGACCTAGCGCAACTCCGTGAGCAACTCTTTGCTTCGCTTATCGGTCGTGTTGATGCTGCCATCAGACTGGTAGCAGAGAACAACGGCATCGACTACGTATTCAATCAGGGCACTGAACTCTACGTCTCCAAGCGTTGTGTCAACCTTAACGCACTGGTGCAAGAGGTGCTCGACAGTAAATAAACTCCAATCCCATGAAAATAGGCATTTTCGATTCAGGTTATGGTGGTCTCACCATTTGGAACCGTATTCAGCAGCGGTTGCCACAATACGACTATGTCTATCTGGGCGACAACGCCCGCATGCCTTATGGTACGCGCTCTTTCGAAGTGGTCTATAGCTACACGTTGCAATGTGTGCGCACCCTCTTCGACCTCGGTTGTCAACTCGTCATCCTCGCCTGCAACACTGCTTCTGCCAAAGCGCTGAGGAGCATTCAGCAGTACGACCTACCAACGTTGGCACCCGACCGCCGTGTGTTGGGCGTAATCCGTCCAACGGTAGAGGCTGTTGAGGCGCTCACAAAGTCGAACGTGGTAGGCCTGGTGGCCACAGAAGCAACTATTCAGTCTCACTCCTACAAACTGGAACTTGCCAAGATGTGTCCTCAGGTTCAACTGATGGAGCAGGCGTGTCCGATGTGGGTGCCAATCATCGAAAACAACGAGCATCGAGACGATGGAGCCGATTACTTCGTCAAGAAATATCTCGACCTTCTCTTTGCGCAACACGACAACATCGATACCTTGATTCTTGGTTGCACCCACTACCCACTGCTTGTAGATAAAATCAAACAGTATACCCCCGACGGTGTCACCGTCATAGAGCAGGGCGGCATTGTGGCTGAGAGTCTTGCCGACTATCTCCGACGCCACCCCGAGATTGAGAACCTCTGTTCCAAAGGGGGCACCACCACTTTCTATACCACAGAGAATGCTGAGAAGTTCCGTCATTCGGCTTCACTTTTCCTACAGCGTGACATCGAGGTGCAACATCTCTCATTAAAAGATTAGCTATGGATAGTTTCAACAACAAACATATCTTGATAACAGGCGCCAGTTCTGGCATCGGCGAAGCCATGGCGTTGGCTTTTGCCAAAGAGGGTGCCTATCTTGTGTTGGCAGCGCGCAGTCTTGATAAACTGCAAGCCGTTGCCGACCGCTGCCGTCAACTTGGTGCACCTGCTGCCGAGGCTGTTGCGTTGGATATGGCCAACCGTCAGTCAATTGAGCAGTTTGCTGCCGACTGCAACCGCCGTGAGCATCCTTTTGACTACATCGTACTTAATGCTGGTGTCTCACAGCGCGCCATGACCCTTGAGACCGCCTTTGAGGTTGATGAGCAGATCATGCAGACCAACTACTTCGGTCCTGTTCTCTTTGTCAAACGTCTGGAGAGTCTACGCAGTCATCGCACCCATATTGCCGTTACCTCTTCCATCTCGGGTCTCTTTGGCTTCCCGCTCCGCTCGGCCTATTGTGCGTCCAAGCACGCCTTATTTGGCTTTTTCGAATCGCTGGAGTTGGAAAACGAGCACCTCTCTGTCACCTTCCTGATTCCGGGCCGTATCAACACTCCAATCAGCAAGAGCGCTATCCTTGCCGACGGTGCTGCCTATAATAAGATGGACGATGGTCAAGCCAACGGCATCTCCGTTGAGAAATGTGCCCAGCAGGCGTTGAAAGCAATCGCAAAACATAAACATCGCAAACTCATTGGGGGCGTCGAGCTGCTGATGGTCTACATCAAGAAATGGTGTCCGCCACTCTTCTTCAAACTTGCCCGCAAAGTGTCTGCAACTTAATACATCACTTACTATGGAAAAAATCATCTGTGGAATGCAGCAGATTGGCATCGGCATTCCTAACGTCAACGAAGCCTTCGCGTGGTACCGTCACGCTTTTGGTTGCGATATCAAGATTCTTGACGCCGAGGGAACGGCAGAGAGGATGTTGCCTTATACCGGTGGTAAACCACAAGACCGCTGGGCTATCCTTGCTGTCAACCTCAAAGGTGGCGGCGGTTTCGAAATCTGGCAGCCTATGCACCGTGAGTTGCGCTGGATTGAACAACCTGTGGAGTTGGGTGACTACGGCATTGAAATCGGCAAGATCAAATGTGCTAATATCAACAACGCACTGACACATCTTAAGAAACAGCCTAATATTGAAATCCTTGGCGATATCGTCAAAAATCCTGCTGGCATTGCTCACTTCTTCGTGAAAGACCCTTACGGCAATATCTTTGACGTTGAAGAGGATGACTACTGCTTCGTGGAGACTGGTGCTATGACTGGTGGTGCTGGTGGTGCTGTTCTCGGTGTCAGCGATATGGATAAGTCTATCACTTTCTACGGCACACTCCTTGGCTACGACAAGGTTATCTACGACCAGACTGACGTTTTTGCTGACTTTGCTGCCGTTCCAGGCGGCAACCGCAAGTTGCGTCGTGTTCGTCTCACTACCTCAAAGCCAATGCAAGGTCCCTTGTGTGAAATCATGGGTACTTCCTACATCGAGTTGGTTCAAGCCTTTGAACCGATGAAAAAGATTTATGCTAACCGTTGGTGGGGCGATCCTGGCTTTATCCACCTTTGCTTTGACGTACGTAATATGGAAGCTGTTCGTCGCGATGCTGAGGCTATCGGACATCCTTTTGTCTGCGACTCTGGTGCCGACTTCCAGATGGGCGAGGCAGATGGTCATTTCACCTACGTGGAGGATCCAGATGGCACACTCATCGAGTTCGTCGAGACATTCAAAATTCCTGTAATCAAGAAACTCGGTATCTACCTCCATCTTAAAGGCAAAGATCCAAAGAAACCTCTTCCACGCATGGTGACCAAAGCACTCCGCTTTCTCCGCGTCAAAGACTAGTAAAATCAATTCTTGATACTAAAAAAGACTGAGTCCTCTTGAAGGGCTCAGTCTTTTTTTATCTTTCAATTCTTGAATTATTCGTTTTTGGCTTTGTAGGCGATGGCGTAGAGTCGCATCTGTTTCACCATGGCGGCGAGACCGTTGGAGCGTGTTGGAGAGAGATGTTCCTTGAGTCCAATGGCGTCGATGAAGTGGAGATCCGACTTGATAATCTCGTCGGCTGTTGCACCTGAGAGCACCTTAATCAGCAGCGATACGATACCCTTTACGATGATAGCGTCGCTGTCGCCTTGATAGGTCATCACACCGTTATTATATTGAGCGGGGAGCCATACCTTACTCTGACAGCCCTCAATCAGGTTTTGTTCGGTCTTATCGGTCTCTGGCATCTCAGGCAGTGCATTGCCTAATTCCACGAGATACTGATAGCGGTCCATCCAATCGTCATAGAGGGAGAACTCCTCGATGACCTCGTCTTGACGTTCTTCGATATTCATTGTAGTCTATTTATTTGCGTTAACGGTATTGTTGGTGTGGTTGCCCATGCGTCGTTCGCTCACGATGAGCAGTGCCTCATCCTTGAGTTCCTGTGGTAGCTCGATATGGCGAAGCTGCAG
>CALEJM010000234.1 GCA_937898265.1 uncultured Porphyromonadaceae bacterium | reverse complement strand
CATCGCTGCCCACATAATGCTCCACGCCGCTCAGAAGACCCGTACGGCGGCCGGCGATGGCGTTCATCACCTCGCCGTCGGTGGCCATGATGCTGCCAGCAACAGCAAAGTTGCCTTCGCGAGCCCAACGACGCACACAATCAAATGCTTCACCCTGCTCGTCTTCTGCCAGATAAGGTTTGTCAACACTGAAACCTGTGCTCCACATCTCTGGCAGCACTACAACGTCGGTCTGACCATAGAGCGATTCTACGACAGCAGAAAAGGTGCGGATGTTATGCTCCTTATCGCCCCAGATTATCTCTTGTTGAATCAACGAAATCTTCATGTTTTTCTAATCTAAAATTTCGGACTAAATGTTATGATTTTGAAAAGATTTTTCTTTACCACAAAAGTAGAAGAAAAATTAGAAACAAAAGCATTATCTTTGCGAACATGAAACGCACGTTAGCGATTTTATCTATCCTACTGTGTCACATCACTTTATGGGCACAAGCAAGTTACCTTGACCCCGACGGAAACCCTACAACAGGACTTTCTACGGGGAAAAAGGCGGCTACTTATGTGCGTGCTTTCATCATAAATGAGCGTTTAGGCATCGCCGACACGGTGCCCGTTGACACTGCTATCGTGAGTTATCAAGACCACAATGCCGTCAACAACTACTCTATCGCTTCGTCGTGGAACGGCAACCTCGGTTCGCAACTTCAGAGCAAAGTCTACTTCGACCGCACGTCGCTCTCGGGAAGCATGTTCTCAGATGCCTATTCCCCTTATCTGATTACTCCGTCCAACGTGCGCTACTACGACACCAAGCAACCTTATGCCGAGTTGGTGTGGCACTCGTCGGTTCCGAAATACCATGAGGAGGACTACCTCCACGCCCTCTTCACGATGAATGTCAACCGCCACCTCAACCTCGGCGGCATCGGCAACCTCATCTATGCACGTGGACAGTATGCCAATCAGACTGCCCGCGCCTTCAACGGTGGTCTCTTTGCTTCCTACAGCGGCAAACAATATGCCTTCAATCTGATGCTGATGTTCAACAACCACAAGAACTTCGAGAACGGCGGCATCAGCGATTCTACCTACGTGCTCCATCCCGAGGAGATAGGTGGTTCATTCCGCTCCTACAACATCCCGACGGTGTTCAACGGCAACGTCTACTCCAAATACCGCAACAACATCGTCTTCCTCAACCACCGTTACAGCTTGGGCATCTACCGCGAGCGCAAACTCGACAACGACTCAATCGTCAAGGATTTCGTTCCTGTCACTTCCTTTGTCCACACACTTCGCTACGACGGCATCCGACGTCAGTTCAAGGAAAAGAACATCACGCCGAATGTCTACGAAGACAATTTCTACTTCGACAACGCCACCAACGACTCCGTGCGCTACGGTTCGCTCCGCAACACGTTTGCCGTGGTCTTGGAGGAGCAGTTTATGAAGAAAGTCGGCTTCGGTCTCTCTGCGTTTGTGGAACACGAGTGGCGACGCTACGATGTGCTCTCCGATACGCTCAAGTTCTACGGCATCAACCAGAACCACCTCCGCATCGGAGCCACTATCTCACGCCACGAGGGCAAATGGGTGAAGTTTGATGTCACGGGCAAACTCGACCTCATTGGTCCTAACATCGGCGACTTTATCATCGGCGGCAACCTTACCACCGACATCAATATCAAGAAGGAATTGCTGACCATTGCTGCCAACGCTTCGTTTGAACGCACCACCAGCGATTACCTCATCCGCCATTTTCAGTCCAACCACTTCCGCTGGGACAACGACTTTACTCCACCGCTCGACTTGCGCGTAGGTGGTCGAATTGCCCTTCCGAAACGGAATATCTCGTTGGGCGCATCTTTCAGCAATCTGACCAACCCGATATTCATCAACAGCCATTGCGCACCCGAGCAGTTCTCTGGCAACGTACAGATTCTTGCCGTCGACGCTATGGTCAACGTCCGTCTGTGGAAATTCCACCTCGACAACCAAGCCGTTCTGCAAACTACCAGCAACGAAGCTGTCATACCGCTTCCGTTGGTTGCCGTCTACAGCACGTTCTACTATGCCGACAAGTTCTTCAAGGTGCTGTCGATGCAGTTGGGCGTCTCCTGCCGCTACCACACCGCCTACAACGCTCCATCGTATATGGCTGCCAGTGGATTGTTCTACAACCAACAAGAGACCAAGGTGGGCAACTACCCCGAGCTGAATGCCTACGTCACCTTCCACCTCAAACGAGCACGTTTCTTTGCGTTGGTCACCAACTGGAATCAGAAGTTGTTTGGCAACCGACAGTATTTCTCGATGCCTAACTACCCACTGAACCCAACAACGTTCCACTTCGGACTCTCGTGGACTTTCTATGATTAAAACCGCTACGCTATGAAACGTCTCCTGCCTCCACGACAACTGCTTCGCCTGCTACGCCACATCTTGATGGGCGCCATGCTGGTGGTTGCTATATGGGTTATCGTGATTGCCTTTCGCTATCAGCGTCACCGCGCCAACGATACCGAGCAGAAGATTGATGCTATCGTAGTCGGACTGGTGGGCAAGGTGACTGCCGAGGGCGACACGCTGACCAATCCATTCTCCTTGGAAGCTGTCCGCAGGTTCTCTGCCGACAACAAAGCTGCCGTTGCCATTGCCATCTACCCTACGTGGAACGAGTGTATCCACGCTTTCGACGAGATGCATTGCAATATCATCGCTACGCCAGTACCAACCACCATGGAGATGAAACATCACTACCGACTCTCCAACCCAGTCTACGACTCGGCGCCTCAACTTGTTCAACGCAGCAATGGCAACATCCCTTCGTCGGTTCTTGACCTCGACTCCGCTACCGTTTGGATAGAGAGTCGTTCTCCTTATAAAGCGCAGATGAAACACCTCATCGACGAGGCGGGCATCGTGCTCAACATCAGTGAGGTTGGTCGTGGCATAGGTCTCGACAGTCTTGCCGCCATGACGCTCAACGAGACTATCGATTACTTCATTACCGACGAACGCACTGCCTATGTGCTTGCTCAGCGTTACCCAGGTCTTTGCGGTTCGCTGCTGCTCGGCGTTCAGCAACCGATGGGCTGGATTGTGGAAGACTACCGAGCTACACTCTCCAACCTCGTCGACTATTGGATAGAGCGTTATAAAGAAACAAACGATTATTCGCAGTCGCTGACAAACCATTTTACCAATAGTCAGTCTAACAAGAAAAGAAAGAAATAAACTAATAAAACAATATCACTATGACAAAGACAAGAAAAGTATTTCTCCCACTTGTACTTTTGTTCTTAACATTAGCTTCATGTGTCGGTCCACGTGGTCCTCAAGGTCCAATGGGTCCTCAGGGTCCTGCCGGCGAGGGAACAAACTGGAAAATCATCAACTTGACCGTTCCAGCCAACGCTTGGGTTGAATATGCCGACAACAACGGTCAGAACAACTACTATCAAGCCTTGTTTGATGTTCCTGAAATCAACGATTTCATCTACAACAGCGGTTTGGTGATGTGCTATCACGAGATCAACAACTCACAGATTGTGCTCCCTTACGTTCGCCACAACCAAGATGTTGAAGGCAACTACTGGACCACAACCGTCGACTTCGACTATGCTGTTGGTAGTGTAGCCATCTACGTAACCCACAGCGACTTTGCCGACGTTCCACCAAGCGAGATGCAGTTCCGTCTCGTGCTTATGTGGTAAGCGACGTTTTCTACCCAAACGACATAATCGCCAAAGCCTCATACGACTTTACGTATGAGGTTTTTGGTATTTTTTTACCCTCCGTTCCGACTCATTCATGCAACTTTCTCCGTTTCACATCGTTGGCATCGTAGCCTCCATACTCGCCATCGAGGCCGTTGGCATCCTCTCAGCAAAGAGGGTGAAGACGGGCTCCGACTGGGCACACTCCAGCGGACAGGCTAACAGTTGGGTGGCAGGTGGTATCATCCTCGGCACACTCATCGGCGGACAAAGTACCATCGGCACCTCACAGTTGGCTTTCTCCTTCGGGTTCTCCTCGTGGTGGTTCACGTTGGGAGCAGCCATCGGATGTCTGGTGCTTGCCTTTGGCTACGCCCCTGCACTACGCCGAAGCGGATGTACGACGGTGACGGAGGTGACACGTAAGACCTTCGGCAAACGTCTTGAAGCCATCTCTGCCCTACTCTGCGCCATCGGCATCTTTTTGAGTGTCGTGGCTCAGGTGCTCTCGCTGTCGGCGGTACTCACTACGCTGCTCCCTGTCTCCTTCACCGCAGCTGCCATCTTCTCCGCTGCCACGATGGCCTTGTTCGTGCTCTTCGGCGGCGTCTGGAGTGCCGGTTTAGGTGGTGTGGTCAAGATGGTCTTGCTGCTGTTCTCATCGCTGTTGGGTGGCATCGTAGTCTTGATGCTCTCCAACGGATTCAACGGACTCTTTGCCAACGTTCGTGAAGTGTTGGCTCTCACTGGCTCCACAGAGACCTTCCAACCCCACTACTGTAATCTCTTTGCCCGCGGCGTAGGTAAAGACCTTGGATCGGCCCTCTCTGTCATCCTCGGCGTAATCTGCACCCAGAGTTACGCTCAGGGTATCTGGGCAGCCAAAGATACTGCAACAGCACGCAAGGGAGCCTGCCTCGCAGCCTTAGTCACCATTCCCGTTGGTGTGGCGTGTTCGTTTATCGGCATGTATATGCGAGGACATTATCTTACGCCCGAGCAGTTACAATCTATCGACAGCACGTTGACCAACGGCTACGGCGTTATCGAAACCACCTCGCAGGCGTTTCCTCTCTTTGCCGTCAACCACATGCCTGCTATCTTCGGCGGTATCCTTTTAGGCACGATGATTGTGACAGCCATCGTTGGCGGAGCTGGCTTGACGCTTGGAGCTACAACGATTTTGACACGCGACGTGGTGGGCAACATAGCCCCAACATTTGTTAACGAAAGAAGAGTGCTTATTACGCAAAGAATTATTACCTTTGTACTCCTTTTCGGAGCGGCGGTGGCGGCAATGGCTGTCAGCGGAAGTTTCATCAACGACATCGGCTTTCTCTCTATGGGACTGAGGGTTGCAACGGTATTCCTACCACTGACACTTGCCCTCTTTGCTCCACAGAAAATCGGTTCGCGACGCATGTTCTGGTGTGTTTTGCTGAGCACAGCGTCACTTTTCGTTGCCAAAATCTTCCCATTAGGTAACCTCGAGCCTACTTACGTGGCATTGGCAGTGGGTATCACTTGCTGTTTTCTCGTTCCACAAAAACGAACTGCCCACCAAGAAAAGGTTGGTTAAAGACTTTTTTTATTTCATCAAGTAATTATGTTATCATTGCAAGTTGGCCGTCCTTCAGACACCGCAGGACGTCAAGATAGGGAAATCAGAAGCTACGATTTCCTCGACAAAATTGGTGTGAGCTATGAGCGTCTTGACCACGAGCCAGCCGTTTCTATGGAGGTGTGTGCCGAAATCGACAAAAGCCTCAATGCTGTAACGTGCAAGAATCTTTTTCTCTGCAATCGCCAAAAAACTAATTTCTATCTGTTGCTAATTCCCGGCGACAAGAAATTTCTCACCAAGGACATCTCCAAACAGATTAACTCCGCACGCCTCTCATTTGCAGGCGAAGAGGAACTGCTGAGCATGATGGACCTCCTCCCTGGCTCCATCACCATCCTTGGATTGATGAACGACCCCGACCAACGCATCCGTCTCCTCATCGACGAGGATGTCCTCCGTTGCGACCATATCGGTTTCCACCCTTGTGCCAATACGACGACACTCCGCGTCTCAGTGGCCGACCTCAAAGAAAAGATCATCCCAGCACTTCAACACGAGCCAACTATCGTTTCGCTCTAACCGCTCCCCATGACTCAAAGGACCCCGATACTGCTCTCAGACCACTTCACCATCGGACGACTGATTCGCTTCACGCTCCCTTCGATGTTGATGGTTATCATCACGTCTATCTACGGCGTGGTTGATGGTATCATGGTGTCCAACTGTGTGGGAACAACGGCTTTTGCAGCACTCACCCTCATCTGGCCTTTCGTTGCCGTCATCGGTTCCTTTGGTTTCATGATGGGAACAGGCGGCAGTGCGCTGGTGGCAAAACGCCTTGGCGAACAACGCGACGACGATGCCCGCTCAATCTTCTCACTGATTACCTACGCAACCATCTTTATTGCCGTCACGCTCGGTCTGTTGGGCCGTTTCGTAGTTGGCGACGTGGCAAGGGTGATGGGTGCCGAAGGGGAGATGGTGGACCTCTGCTGCGAGTATGCCGACATCTTACTGCTGATGATGCCTGCCTATATGCTGCAGGTGTTCTATCAGTCGTTGTTGGTAACTGCCGAGCGTCCGAAGATGGGCATGTGGATTACCATCTGCGCCGGACTGATGAATATGACGCTCGACGTGCTGTTCATCTATATCTTCCGTTGGGGACTGACGGGAGCCGCCTGGGCAACTGCCTTGAGTCAGTGCGTTGGTGCTGTGGTTCCGTTGGTCTATTTCATCCGCTGCCGACACTCCAAGAGAGCTACCCTCTGGTTAGGGAAGACGCACCTCAACATGCGTGCTTTGAGAAAGGTATGCAGCAACGGCATGTCGGAGTTTGTAATGAACATCTCGCTCTCCGTGGTGAGTATGTTATATATGTATAAGCTGCTTGCCGAGTTGGGTGAGAACGGAGTCTCTGCGTATGGTGTTCTCATGTACTATGCGTTCATCTTCGTAGCCATCTTCTTAGGCTTTGGCATAGGGTCCGCACCGGCTATCAGCTACCACTATGGCGCACAAAACCACGACGAGCTCCACAGTCTCTTCACCAAAAGTCTATATATCATCTCTGTGGCAGGTCTGCTCATTGCCGCATTGGCACAGCTGTTGGCCGTTCCCCTGTCGCGCTCGCTGGTGGGCTACGATGCCACATTGCTGGCACTCACCATCACAGCCTTCCGAATCTACTGCGTCCACTTCCTTGTTACGGGAGTCAACTGCTTTGCCTCCTCGTTTTTCACTGCCCTCAACAACGGTCCTATCTCAGCCCTCATCTCGATGTTGCGAACCATCGTCTTCGAGGCGGGTTGTGTCCTGGTGATGCCGTTGGTGTTTGGCATCGAGTCAATCTGGTGGTCGGTGACGGTGGCAGAGTCGCTTACGTTGCTCGTCACGATTTTCCTATTTATCCACTACCGTAAACGCTACAACTATTAGTCATCGGCCAATGCAGCAACGCGACAACTATAGATTCCTGACCTCAGCCCCCGTTCCGAAAGTGATCGGTTCGTTGGCCACGCCTGCTATCGTGAGCATGCTGATGACCAGTTTCTATAACATGGCCGACCCCTATTTCGTGGGTCGCATCAACACCCAAGCCACAGCGGCCGTCGGTGTCACGTTTGCGCTGATGTCGGTCATCCAAGCCATCGGCTTCTTCTTTGGTCAAGGCAGCGGCACCTATATCTCGCGACAGTTGGGCGCTCGCCATGAGAAGGAGGCACAAGAGATGGCCAGTCTCTCGTTTGTTCTTGCCATCGGCTTCGGCGTGATGATCACCATCTTGGGTCTTATCTTCATCCGTCCGCTCTCCATCATCCTCGGCTCCACAGAGACGATTCTTCCGTATACCGAGCAGTTTATGTCGATGGTGCTGTTGGGTGCGCCGTTTATGATAGGCACCATGACGCTCAACAATCAGATGAAGTTCCAAGGCAATGCGCTGTTGGCCATGTACGGAGTATTGTCGGGAGCAGTGGTCAACCTCATCCTTGTTCCCTTCTTCACATTCACTTGCGGTTGGGGCATCTTCGGT
>CALEJM010000233.1 GCA_937898265.1 uncultured Porphyromonadaceae bacterium | reverse complement strand
TCCAAGAAGGTCATGTCTTTCATCCAGTCGTAGTTGTTGACGAGTTCGGCAGCGTTAGGTTCGTTGCTGTTGAAATCGAGGAAGTGCTCCAACTGTGCTTTGATGCAAGCGACGTTATGGCGGAGGGTCTCTTCGTTGAGGAGGTTACGCTCTGCCGATTTGCCTGATGGGTCGCCGATCATACCAGTTGCGCCACCAATCAAGGCGATTGGCTTGTGTCCACAGCGTTGGAGATGTCTCAAAATCATCACGCCGCAGAGGTGACCGATGTGCAGACTGTCGGCAGTTGGGTCGATACCGAGATAGCCAGTTGTCACTTCTTTGTTCAACTGTTCTTCGGTGCCAGGCATGATGTTATGGAGCATTCCGCGCCATTTAAGTTCTTCGATAAAATTCATTTTCTGAGTTTTATTACGTTGTTGAAAGGAAATTCAAATAAAGTGCAAAGGTAGGACTTTTTTCCGTACTACACAAGTGCATTTTTTCATACGATACAATATTTATATATATAACGTCGGCACCCCACCCCTACCCGACCTAACGTCCGGATGCCGCATAAATGCTGGACTTTGAGCACTCATCATTTTTTTTGAAAAAAATTGCGCAAAACGAGACGCCGAAACAGATTTTTTTGTAATTTTGTGTACGTTTTTATGACCTGTCAGGGGTCAGTATTGTAAATCACAGATATTCAACAAATAAAAACGTAATCCTCCATGAAAGTAGGTTTTGACAACGACAAATACATTCGTATTCAGTCGGAACACATCAAAGAGCGTATCGCTCAATTTGGTAACAAATTGTATCTCGAGCTCGGCGGCAAACTTTTTGACGATTTCCACGCAAGCCGCGTCCTCCCAGGTTTCAAACCAGACAGCAAACTCAGCATGTTCACTCAGCTGCGCGACCGCATTGAGATTGTTATCGTAATCTCTGCTGCCGACATTGAGAAAAACAAGGTGCGCCAAGACTTAGGCATCACCTACGACGAAGACGTGCTCCGCCTTCGCGAAGAGTTTCAAAAACGCGGTTTCCTCGTTAGCTCCGTTGTCATCACCCACTATAGCGGTCAGAAGAGTGCCGACGCCTACCGTCAGCGTCTCGAGCGCCTCGGCATCACCACCTATTATCACTACACCATCGAAGGCTATCCTCACAACGTAGAACTCATCGACTCCGACGAAGGCTATGGCAAAAACGACTACGTCGTAACCACACGTCCGCTCGTCATCGTAACAGCTCCTGGTCCTGGTTCAGGCAAGATGGCTGTCTGCCTCTCACAACTCTACAACGAACACCGCCGCGGCAACGAGGCTGGCTACGCAAAATTTGAGACATTCCCTGTTTGGAGTCTGCCTTTGAAACACCCAGTGAACATCGCCTACGAAGCAGCCACTGCCGACCTCAACGATATCAACATGATCGACCCATTCCACCTTGAGGCTTACGGCAAAACTGCCATCAACTACAACCGCGACATCGAGATCTTCCCTGTGCTCAACGCCCTCTTCGAAGGCATCTATGGCCACAACCCATACAAATCACCAACCGACATGGGCGTCAACATGGTAGGTTTCTGCATCAGCGACG
>CALEJM010000232.1 GCA_937898265.1 uncultured Porphyromonadaceae bacterium | reverse complement strand
AAAAAGGACAAATCCATTCACGGGTTTGTCCTTTCATGCTATCGATGGGTGGGGGTTAAGCTTCGAGTTCGCTGCGGAGGGTCTCCACCTTCTCGGAGAGGAGTTCCCATTCGTAGACTTTCTGGTCGAGCCGATGCTTGAGGTTGCCGTATTGCTCGGTGAGTTCGGCAGAGTTCTCGCCGGCGGCAAAGCGTCCCTCCATATCGGCCACCTCCTGCTCCATGCGGGCAATGTCCTGCTCCACCTGCTCCACCTCACGCTCTATCTTACGGAGCTGGGAGCGCTGCTGCTTGCGTTCTTCGTAGTTCTGCTTGGCGGCAGAGACTTCCTCTTTCTTCGTCTCCTCCGTGGCTGGGGCGCTCTTTTTCTCAATGTCGCGCAGACTCTCCAGCTTCTTGGTCTCAAGAAACTCACCGATGCCGCCGAGATGAAGACGCACCTGTCCGTGACCAAACTCATAGACCTTCTCCACAAGACCGTCGAGAAAGTCGCGGTCGTGACTCACCACGATCACCGTTCCCGTAAACTCCTTGATCGCCTCTTTGAGCACATCTTTGGAGCGCATGTCGAGGTGGTTGGTCGGCTCGTCAAGGATAAGGAGGTTGACAGGCTCAAGGAGCAGACGAATCATGGCCAGACGGCTCCGCTCGCCACCCGAAAGCACTTTGACCTTCTTCTCGATATTGTCGCCACCAAACATGAACGCACCCAAGATATCGCGTATCTTAGTGCGGATATCGCCCACGGCAACGTCGTCGATGGTTTGGAAGACGGTCTTCTCCTCATCAAGCAGCGAAGCCTGATTCTGTGCGAAATAACCTATCTTGACAAGGTGTCCCAACTGGAGTGAGCCCTCGTAGTCAATCTCGTTCATGATACATTTGACGAGCGTAGACTTACCCTCGCCGTTACGACCCACGAAGGCCACCTTCTCGCCTCGGCGAATCTGCATCTCAACGTCGTGGAACACGACGTGCTCGCCGTACGCCTTCTTGAGGTTCTCAATGTTGATGGGGAGTGTGCCGGAGTGAGGTGCGGGCGGAAACTTGAGGCGCAGCGTGGAGTTGTCCTCCTCGTCAACCTCCAGTCGCTCCAGTTTGTCGAGTTGCTTGATACGACTCTGAACCTGTACGGCCTTGGTGGCTTTATAGCGGAATCGCTCGATGAACGCCTCGGTGTCGGCAATCATCTTCTGTTGGTTTTCGTAGGCACGAAGCTGCTGCTCGCGACGCTCCTTACGCAGTTCTACATATTGTGTGTAAGGCACTTTGTAGTCGTAGATGCGTCCAAGGGAGATTTCAACGGTGCGAGTGGTGACGCGGTCAAGGAACGTGCGGTCGTGACTCACCAGGACTACAGCGCCGTTGTAGTTAGCCAAAAACTGCTCCAGCCACTGGATTGACTCGATGTCGAGGTGGTTGGTCGGCTCGTCAAGCAGAATGAGTTGCGGACGACGTAACAGCACCTTAGCCAACTCAATACGCATACGCCAACCACCACTGAACTCCGAGGTCTGACGTTCGAAATCGGTACGCTCGAAGCCGAGACCCACAAGCGTCTTCTCTATCTCAGCCTGCATGTTGGAAACGTCGGAGAGGGCGAGACGCTCGTTTTCGTGAGAGAGCTGCTCGATGAGCTCCTGATAGGCTTCGCTCTCGTAGTCGGTGCGCTCGGCAAGCTGCTGAGTGAGACTCTCCACCTTACGCTCAATCTCAAGGATATCGCTAAAAGCAGTCTGCGCCTCCTGCATCACGGTGCGGGCATCGGTAATCAGCAGATGTTGCGGGAGATAACCTATGGTGAGGTCTTTGGTCTTGGCAATGGTGCCCGAGGTGGGCACTTGCTCTCCGGCAAGGAGTCGGAGCAGCGTGGTCTTGCCTGCGCCGTTCTTGCCCACAAGAGCCATCTTGTCCTTGGGATTGATGAGGAAAGTGATATCGTCGAAGATGGGTTTAGAGCTAAACTCCATCGTGAGGTGTTCTATCGAGACCATAAGGGGTAAGGGGTGTTTACGAAAAGAGTGCTGAGAATGGGATGATGTCGTCGGGGTGATGTTCAAAATGGTTGCCGATAACGATGAGGTCGGCTCCAGCGTCAAGGGCACGCTGTACCATCTCCAGGTTGACAAGTCCGCCACCAACGATCAACGGAATGGAAATCTGCCGTCTGACGGCACTGATGACCTCGGGAGCCACTGGACGGAGCGCTCCGCTTCCAGCCTCGAGGTAGATGAGCCGTTGTCCCATCATCTCGCCTGCAATGGCAGTGTTGACGATGGACTCCGTGTCGGCAAGGGGCGTGGTTCCGCTCACCTTCTCTACCGCTGTTCGTACGCCGCCGTCAACGAGGATGTAACCCGTTGGGATGGTCTCCAGTCCGCTCTGCTTGATGGTGGCCGCGGCAGCCACTTGCTGTCCGATAAGGAACTCGGGATTGCGACCCGAGATGAGCGAAAGGAAGAGCATCGCGTCGGCATGCGACGAGAACTGCGAGGCGTTGCCCGGGAAGAGAACGACGGGGATGTCGGTCAACCGACGAATCGTCTGTACGGCATCGTCAAGCGACTGTTGCCATCCGCTACCTCCCACCAAGATGAGCTGCGGACGCGCTTTGTCGATGGTCTTTACGACAGACACAAGCGACTGTCCCGAGGTTTTCTCGGGGTCAATCAATACGGCAAAGCATTTCTTGCCTTGAGACAGACGCTGTTGGATGTATTGGTAGACTTCCATTTATGCTATTGTCCAAACAAGGACAAACTCCGGAAAGACGCGATAGTCAAGTTGATAATGCTGATGGGCTGGGGTGACACACTCCTCAGCCTGCATCTCGCCCTCGAGATATGGTTTGAAAGCCTCAACCTTCAAACCGCCAACAAAGTCAACCGTCTCCACGCCTACAATCTTATAGAGCGCCTCTTTGGCAGCCCAGAGCAAAGCGAGTTGGGTCTTGTTGTTGTCGGGGTCAAGCATCGCCATCTCAGCCTCAGCAAGGAATTTGCTCTTCACACGAACCACCTTGTCGGAGATACGCTCGATGTCGATGCCCACCTTGGCAGTGGGGTGAAGGAGTATGGTGACATATTGTCCGGTATGGGCAATAGAGATGTTGTAGGAGTGGTCGGTGATATAAGGAGCACCATTGGGATGATAGGCAATGGTCTTGTCGTCATTCAACACGGTGTTGAGCAGCACGCGAGAGACGAGATATTCCTTCTGACGCTTCTCAGCACCCATCTTGCCAATGGCAGTCAGGTGTTCGGGACGGTTGAAGAGCATGGCGAGCAATTCCTCAACCGACTCCTCTACTTTCCACATAGCCAAAATGGCGTTATTATCTGTTTTTTCGTTAAGAATGAGCATATTGTTTGATTGGTATGATGATACAAAAGGGTTATTTCCAACGGAGGGTCTCAATGAGATGCATCATGTCGTTGAAGATAAATTCGCTGACGGGAGCTATGCTATCGGCATTGGGAAGGTTGTTGAAATAGAGCGAGCCGCGGAGAAAGTGGTGACAGCTGTCGGTCATATAGAACTGCGCTGGCGAGGCGGCATTGCCGGTGATTTCGTAGAGAATGCCGTAGACATGAACGGAGTCGTTCTCGTAGCGGGTCTCCATGATGGCATTCGCCTTCATCGTATGCTTGTAAGCAAGGTCGCGACTCTCTTCCGTAACGATGGCAAAGGTGTCGCGGTTGATATGCATATAGCTGCAATGGATACGGGCGTTCCACTGGGGATAGTCAACGTTGATCCAATCTTCGTGGTTGCGATAGGTGGATATCTCAGCATACTTCGACATCTCGAAGGAGACGGGGAGAATGGTGTCGGTCTCAACAGGTTGATAGGCGGGCTCGGGGAGGTCGATGCGGAAATAGGCAAACGGACGTGGCGTGGTAGCCCTTCGGCAACCGGCAAGCACCGCGAAGGTCAGAAGCACTATGGTAAGCAACAAGATGACGTTATTCTTCCTCATGTTTATTTTCGTTTAGGATGGTTCTGTCTATGATGGTTTTTACTTTGATGATGCGACGTTTGTTGACCGAGAGAACGATGAACGTACAAGGACCCAGAACGATGCGTTCGCGCTGCTTAGGCATCTCCTCCGCCAGAAACAGGAGAAGTCCGGCAAGGGTCTCAGCCTCTTCAGCAGCCTCGCCAAGGTCTTCGGGGTCGAGGTCCACGATTTTGAAAAAGTCGTTGAGCTGTATCTTTGCTTCAAAGACATAGGTGTGGTCGTCAACCTGGGTATAGAGCTGCTCCTCTTCGTCGTATTCGTCGGAGATATCGCCCACAATCTCTTCAAGCACGTCTTCCATAGTGACCAAGCCGAGGGTACCACCAAACTCGTCGACAACGATGGCGATATGGACGTGGAGCTTCTGGAAGTCCTCCAAGAGGTCGTCAATCTTACGGGTCTCCGGTACGAAGGTAGCCGGACGAATCAGGGTCTGCCAACGGAAGGTGTTGCCTTTGTTGAGGTGTGGGATGAGGTCTTTGATATAGAGGATACCCTTGATGTTGTCGGGCGTCTTGTCGTAGACGGGAATACGGGAGTAGCCAGATTCCTCGATATGATTGAGCACCGACTGAAAATCGGTTCGCAACTCGATGGCTTCCATATCAAGACGCGAGGTCATGATACTACCTACGTCGATATTACCGAAACGGACAATGCCTTCAAGGAGTTCCTTGTCTTCAATCATGGAAGGCGAGGTGATCTCCAAGGCGGTCTGCAATTCGTCCATCGAGAGGTTGTCGGGATGATGGTGGCGCATTCTGTTGCGAAGCAGAGAGGTCGACTTGACCAAAATGAAGTCGATAGGTTTCAAGATTTTTCCCAACATGGAGAGCAGACCCGAACCGCTTTTGCAAATCTGCAACGGATAGCGGGTGGCCATGATTTTAGGAACGATCTCGCCCAAAAGGAGAAGCAGGAAGGTGATGACAACGGTCTCAATGACAAATCCCCACAAAGGCTCTTCGGAGAAGTCGAAGAGTCGCTGCATAGTGAGCGCCGAGATGACAACCATGGCAACGTTGATGAAATTGTTGGTGACAAGGATGGTTGCCAGCAGATAATCCTGCTGCTCGAGCAATGCTAAAACGCGTTTCGACATCTTGTCGTCAGACTGGTTCAGCTGCTCGAGGTGTTGAGGTGTGAGCGAGAAGAAGGCGGCTTCTGAGGCGGACGCAAATCCCGAAGCAGCCAATAAGAATAAGATAATCAGTAGTTCTATCACCACGGGAAGGGAGAATCCCATGAAATGGATAGAACAGAGTATCGCTAAATTTATGCTGTTTATCAACATCGATTTATCATGTCAAATAATTATGCAAAGATAGCGTTTTTTTTAGAATTATGAGGGGTTTGCTATCGTTGCAATAGATGGGCGGCAATAGTTTTTGCCAACACTCTTTCAGCATTGTCGCACTTAGTCTCCCAATACATGATTCCACGATACCCATGCTCAAGAACATAACTGCATTTATGAGCCATAGAGAGGGAGTCATCGTAGCAGAGAACAATGGTTCCTTCGTCGTTCAAGAGACATGGAACCAAGGCAGTATCGTTCCACACGCGGTGGTAGCCTTCCAGCTTCTCAATATCTACGTAGTCAATAAAATCGGAGATAGCAAGGATGCCATGACCATAGAACGGCACTCCAAGAACGATTTTATCTTTGGGAAGTCCGGCATCGCAGTGAGCCTGCAGTGCTTCTTCAACGGTGATTCTACCCGCCAAGGAACAACGATGGATGGGCGAGTGGTGGAATGGCGGACGGGCCACATCGTAAGCCATGACGTTGACAAAGTCGATGTCGTCTTTGATGGTCGGAAAATCGACATACAAGGCATCGGCTATGGTGGCAAGGGTAATCAGTTTTTCAGAGTCAAGCTGTTGACGCAGTTCGTGAATCAGCAGTGAGAAGTTGCCGATATCGTCGGGACTGGCGGTGATACCCGCTTCGTCTGAGGAGGGATATTCCCAGTCGAGGTCGATGCCGTCCAACTGATAATTTTCGACCCACCAGCAACAGCTTTGAACAAAACGGGAACGAGTCTCTGCCGTGGAGACCATCTCGCTGAATCCGCCGCTGGTCCAACCGCCAATGGAGAGCAAGACATGGAGCGAGGGTTTCTGTTCTTTAAGTGCCACCAGACGACGCAAGAAGAGGGTATCACGAACCTCTACCCCATCAAACGTCTCGTTGACCCAACCGAAAGCCATATTTATATGTGTGACCATATCAACGTCAGGCAGTACGCCACCGCCCGCCGAGGCGTAGGCAACAACGATGGGGTTCGCTTGAATAGTGTCTTCCTCAACGACAGCAGTCTTGGGACGACAAGCTACAAAGAGCATCAGCGAACTCAAAACAACAAAGATTCTTGCTTTCATGATTCTCATTTTTTTCTTGGGCAAAGGTACACAAAAAAGGCCGTCTTGCGCTATGACAAAACGACCTTTTTAGATTTAGAAGAGAGATTGATTATTTCTTGTTTTTGAAATTCTCAATACCTTTTTTCAAGAACTCAATGAATACGCTTGGGTCTTCGTTGAAGGCTTGTGACTTATTCATTGGATTACCGTTGGCGTCAACGACTACATAGAATGGTTGAGCATTGGCACCGAATTTGTGGCTCTGGAGATAAGAGTTCTTGTCGCCGATGGTACGAAGCACACGGAGCTGACCGTTTTCGGTTACTTCGATAGGCTCAGCCAATGGGGCTTTGTCGTCCACCATGAGTGAAATCAAAATTACCTCATCGTTCAAGATGTCGGCAACTTCGCTGTCGGTCCATACGGCAGCCTCCATCTTACGGCAGTTTACACAACCGAAACCAGAGAAGTCGATAACCACAGGTTTGCCGCTTTGACGAGCTGCAGCCATACCAGCCTCGTAGTCACTAAAGTCTGGGTGAACTTCGTTCTCGTAGAGGTTGAAGTCTTGGGTGTTCAAAGGTGGTGCGAAAGCACTGATGGCTTTCAAAGGAGCACCCCAGAGACCTGGAATCATATAGATAGCGAAGGCGATAGAGATGAGCGCCATACCGAAACGTGGAACTGATACGGTTTCGAGAGGTTCTTCGTCGTGTGGGAAACGAATCTTGCCAAGGAGGTAGAAGCCCAACATGAGGAAGATAACGATCCAGAGTGATACGAACACTTCACGGTCGAGGATGTGCCAGCCGTAAGCCAAGTCGGCAACTGAGAGGAACTTCAATGACAAAGCCAACTCAAGGAAGCCGAGAACAACTTTTACGCTGTTCAACCAGTTGCCGCCTGATTTCTGCATATTCTTCAACATGGTTGGGAAGAATGCGAAGAGGCTGAATGGAACGGCCAAAGCGATTGCGAAGCCGAGCATACCGATTGAAGGAGCGAGCCATTCGCCTGTGGTAGCAACTTCTACGAGCAAGGTACCGATGATAGGACCTGTGCAAGAGAATGATACCAATACGAGGGTGAAGGCCATGAAGAGGATGCTGAGGAAACCAGTGGTTGATTCAGCTTTTTCGTCCATCTTGTTAGACCATGATGCTGGCAAGGTGATTTCGAAGGCGCCGAAGAAGGATACGGCAAACACTACCAACAAGAGGAAGAAGATGATATTGAATACAGCGTTTGTTGCGAGTCCATTCAAAGCTGAAGGACCAAAGATAGCTGTGATAATCAAGCCAAGGGCAAGATAGATTACGATGATTGAGAGACCGTAAAGGATAGCGTCGCGACGACCTTTACCTTTGTCGCCTGAGCGTTTAAGGAAGAAGCTTACGGTCATTGGGATGATAGGCCATACGCATGGTGTAACCAAAGCTACGAGACCACCGAGGATACCCATCAAGAAGATGTAAAGCAGTGAACGACCTTTTTCGGTTGAACCACCATTTTCGTAGTTGTTCAATTCTGTGATAACTGGGCGATAGAGATCACCTTCTTCAGCAGGAGCAACTACTGCTTCAGCCACAGAGTCAGTCTCTTCTGCAACGGTTTCTTCAGGTTCTTCGGTTGCAGGCTCTTCAGCCACTGCTGCTGTGCTTTTTGCTGTACCTTTGAGACGAATCTCTGCTTGTACTGGCATGCAGGCTTGGTCGTTGCAACCTTGACCTTTGAGGTAACCGCTGATTTCGTAGTCGCCGCTAACCTGGAAACGTTGGATGAACTTAGCGTTCTTCTCATAGAATTTCACTGTAGCTTCAAACATCTGATCATACATCTCGTGGTGAGATGATTTGGCAGCAACTTTACCGATTGGTTTAGCGTTTTTCAAACGATCAAATGTAAACTCAAGGGCTACTGGACCATCT
>CALEJM010000231.1 GCA_937898265.1 uncultured Porphyromonadaceae bacterium | reverse complement strand
TTGACCAACGAACTCGCAGAGAAAGCTTGGGCTCACATCCAGGAAGTAGAGAAACTCGGTGGTATGGCTGCCGCTATCGAGACTGGTGTACCTAAGATGCGTATCGAAGAGGCTGCTGCACGCACACAGGCTCGCATCGACTCAGGTTCACAAAAGATTATCGGTGTGAACGAGTACCGTCTCGACCACGAAGATCCAATCGATATCCTCGAAATCGACAACACCGCTGTTCGTACCGAGCAAGTTGAGCGCTTGAAACAACTCCGCGCTAACCGCGACGAGGCTGCCGTTCAAGCTGCTTTGAAAGAAATCACCTACGCTGTTCAAGCTTGGGCTGACGGCAAAGACATCCGTCCAGCCGACGATCCATTGCGCTACAACCTCCTCAACCTCGCTGTCAAAGCTGCCGGTCTCCGCGCTACACTCGGTGAGATCTCTGACGCTTGCGAAGCCGTTGTTGGTCGTTACAAAGCAACCATCCGCACCATCTCTGGCGTTTACAGCGCTGGCACCAAGAACGACGAAGAGTTCCAAGAGGCTTGCCGCTTGACCGCTGAGTTCGCAAAACAAGAAGGTCGCCAACCACGTATCATGATCGCTAAGATGGGTCAGGACGGTCACGACCGCGGCGCTAAAGTTTGCGCTACCGGTTATGCCGACTGCGGCTACGACGTCGACATGGGTCCATTGTTCCAAACTCCAGAAGAGGCAGCAAAACAAGCTGTAGAGAACGACGTACACTTCCTCGGCGTAAGCTCATTGGCAGCAGGTCACAAGACCTTGATTCCACAAGTTATCGCAGAGTTGAAACGTCTCGGTCGCGAGGACATCATCGTAGTTGCTGGTGGCGTTATCCCAGCACAGGACTATGACTTCCTCTACAAAGCCGGCGTTGCTGCCATCTTCGGTCCTGGTACCCCAGTGGCTCACTCAGCAAAAGTAATGATGGAAATCATCAACGGTAAATAATCTCCCATTTACCAGATAAACCAACCGGCTGTCTCGCTTGAGGCAGCCGGTTTTTCTTTTCAAAAACACAGCGGCAGACTATTGAGCAAAGACAAAACCAAGCTACAGTGCCAGAAGCGTCTGCTTCTGGTTGTTAATACACCGAAGCCTAACGGCACAAAAAAAGCGTGGAACCCCACGATCCCTCCTCCTCGAACAAAAAAGCCGCCTCTCAACCCTGAGAAGCGGCTTTCATCGTTTTTCAGCCAAGGTCAAAGCTCCACGTGGCGCTCCTTGGGGTATTTGGCACTGTAGGTGATGACAAACTCTTTGGTTTCGCCCGGTGCCAAGGTGGTCTGCCAAGTCACGATGCCTGTGTTCTCGACGTTGGTGGTTGGTGCTGGGGTCAGTGTGAGCACCTTCACCTCAATCTCCTTGCGGACGGAGACTGGATATTGGTCCTTCACCATCACCGTAGCGGCTGTCGAGCGGTTGTTCTTCACCTTAATCGTGTAGCTGCGTACGGCTGTCGTCGTGTTGCCCGTCGTCTTGGTAGAACTGAGCGTTGGGTTGATTTCGCGCTTAACCGTAATCTGCTTCTCCTGTGTCAGGCTGAGGTTGATCTCCTTCTCCACGCTCTTCGTGCTGAGGTAGGTCGTGCCGAGGAACGTGCCCTGGTAGTTGATGGTTGCCTCGCCGTCGAGCAGTCCGAGGCGCTCCCAGTCGTTGAGTTTCGCCATGAGATAAACCTGCGCATCCATCTTAGGGGCGGTGTAGTAGTAGAAATCTGCTTTCACGCTGTGACGCTTGAGGTCGATGGTCTGCTGCTTACCGTTGCCTGGGATGGAGTAGGGGAGCGAGATGGCGTAGTTCACATCCATCTCCGTCTCCTTCATCTCCACGAAGTCGTCCATCGTCTTGAGGGTGATAACCACCACGCCGTTGGCTCCGCGCGAACCGTAGAGACTTGTGGCTGTCGCGTCTTTCAACACGGTGGTTGAAGCAATCATATTCGGGTCGAGGGTACTGATGTCGCCGTCGAAGACTTGGCCGTTCACCACATAGAGCGGTGTCGTCGAAGCGTTCACGGAACTCACGCCACGAATCGTCACGGCGTCCTCCTCCACTTGCACACCTGCCATCTCCGCAGCCACCGGAGCCGCCTTCGAATAATAGGCAATCGTGTTCGACGCACCCGGCTGACCATAAGTGCGAGCTCTGTAGTAGTCGAGCATCCAAGCGCTGAGCACAGGAGCTTTCACGTTGCGGTTCGGGGTAGCGTTGGAAAGAG
>CALEJM010000230.1 GCA_937898265.1 uncultured Porphyromonadaceae bacterium | reverse complement strand
AGACTATGCCCCTCGATGGCATCGTGGAGCATGTCGTCGCCCTGCTTGGCGATGTGCAACAGAGCATCTACCGCAAGGCACTCGAATTCCGTGATTCCAATATCCGCAAGTGCGACTCTTGGGAAGACTTCAAGGTTGAAATCCAAAAGGGCGGCTTCCTGCTCTGCCACTGGGACGGCACTCCCGAGACGGAACAGGCCATCAAGGACGAGACCAAAGCCACCATCCGCTGCATCCCCATCGACAGTTGCGTGTGCGAAGAGGAGGGTGTGGACATCTATTCCGGCAAGCCTTCGCACAGAAGGGTGGTATTCGCAATATCTTATTAACAGACAATATGAAAAAGACCACCCTACTCGTGTTCGTGCTTGCGCTCCTCGCCCTGACAGCCAACGCACAGACCTCAGCAGACTATCTCAAAGGCTTCACCTCTGGCGAATACCGCGCCAAGACGCCTGATGCCGTTCGTCCTATGGCCGACGGCGAACGCTACACAGTCATCTCCCCTGACCACCGTAGCATCGTTGCCCACGACTATGCCACAGGCAAACAATCTGCCACCATCTTCACCCTTGAGGGTAAAAACACACCACTCAAGCATATCCTTGGCTACGACATCTCTGCCAACGAGCGCACTATGCTCGTTTATGGTGAAGTAGAGATGATCTACCGCCGTTCCTTCACAACCACCTATTTCGTTGTCGACATCGAGCGCGGCAAGATAGAGCCCCTCAGCGACAAAGGCGGTGAGATGATGGCAAGCCTCTCCCCTAATGGTCGTATGGTTGCCTTCGTCAAAGACAACAACCTCTTCATCAAGAAACTCGACTACGGCACCGAGTTACAAATCACCAAAGACGGTGAGAAGAACCACATCATCAACGGTCATGCCGACTGGGTTTACGAAGAGGAGTTTGCTACCACCCGCTACTTTGAGTGGAGCACCGACGGACAGTTGCTCGCCTACCTCAAATTCGACGAGAGTGCCATCGAGGAATACGCCTTCGACGTCTTCCAATCGCCTTACACCCAGCACTACACCTATAAATATCCAAAGGCTGGCTCAACCAACTCTACCGTCCGCCTCTACGTCTACGACGTTGCCAACCGCACCACTAAGAAGATCGACACTGGCGAAGGCGACTACTACCTCCCAGTGCTCAAATGGACCAAAGACAAAGACCTCGTAGCTGTGGGAAGACATACTGAGCAAACCAACATTGAGTGATATCATAGAAAACTTTGCACAGGTAGTAGGCACAAAAGTCATTTGGCCTCGCTATCATCAGTTGGATGCAGTACGCTCTTTACTTCATGCTACATTGGAGAGCGA
>CALEJM010000229.1 GCA_937898265.1 uncultured Porphyromonadaceae bacterium | reverse complement strand
GACAAAAACAACAAGATGCTGACGAGAATCAAGGGTATTGCATTTGCTTCTCAGGAAGAACTTGATGTTCAAAAGGCGGTTGTCGAATCTCTCGCTGCGGACAAGGCCGAATTGGCGGAACAGATTGATAAGCTTCAGCCTATCATCAACCTTGCTGGAACAAACGATGAGAAACTCAACACCATAGCCGACGTTCTCAAGGAATCTGAGATTGGAGTGAAGGGCGTTGAGGAATGTCGTTTCATCATCAATACGCTAAAGAACTGCGGCTTGAAGAACGAACTTCAGCTTGACCTCACACTCGCTCGTGGTTTGAACTACTACACAGGCGCAATCCTTGAGGTGAAGGCGCTCGACATTGCCATCGGCAGCATCTCTGGCGGTGGTCGCTACGACAACCTCACCGGCATCTTCGGCATGGAGGGCGTCTCTGGCGTGGGCTTCTCTTTTGGTGCCGACCGTATCTACGATGTGCTGGAGCAACTCAACCTCTTCCCTGCCGAGACCCAAGAGGGTGTGACGGTGATGTTTGCAGCCTTCGACCAAGCCGGCATCGACTATTGTCTCCCTTGGTTGCGTGCGCTCCGCCGCAAGGGTGTTCGTGCCGAGATCTACCCTGAGCCAGCCAAGATGAAGAAGCAGATGGCGTATGCCAACGCCACCAACGCCCGTTTCGTAGCCATTGCCGGCGACAACGAGATGAACTCCAACACTATCATGCTGAAGGAGATGGCAACAGGCAATCAAGAATCACTGACCTTGGAACAACTCTTGGAGCGATTCTAAGAGCAGACCACATAAACAAAAATATCCCACCATTCCGCACTTGGAGTGGTGGGATATTTTTTGTGGGTTATCTCAACGCTAACGACCAATCCATTTCTGGTTGTGAACCTTGACTTTGGAGGGTTTGTAGTAGAGCGATGCCTTGTTAGGAATACGGATGGTGAAAGTGCGACCACTGCTGTTGTCCAGTTTGGTAGAACGGAGCCAGAGGTTATTGTCCTTCAGCACCATATAGGAGGTGTTGTGTTTCTTGGCCCACTCCACGAGGTCGGGGATGGAAGTGGTAACGGTATATTCGTCGTATTCAAAAGGTTGGTAGAGTTGCTCCTTTTTGAGATGGAAACCGTAGGCACGGGGATTCTCCATGATGAGTTTCACGGCAAGGATTCGGAAGATGTAACGAGAGGTCTCGGAGTTGAGCCAGAGGTCGGTGGCGGAGTTCTCGCCTTGGTTTTTCAAAGAGAGGGCAATGCGCTGCTGACCAGCGTTGTAGCTGGCGGCGGCAGAAATCCACTTGCCACACACCTTCTTGGCATCCTTGAGGTATTTGCAGGCGGCAGCGGTGGCTTTTGGGGTGTTGTAGCGCTCGTCGACGGTGGCGTTGACAATCAAGCCATACTCCTTGGCGGTGCCTTCCATAAACTGCCAGTAGCCAGCAGCGCCGACGCCCGATTTGGAGGTGGCGATGAGGTTACTCTCAATGACCATCAGATATTTGAAGTCGTCGGGCACGTTGTTGGCTTTCAAGATGGGCTCCACCTCTGGGAAGATGCGGTTGGCACGCTTGAAAATCATCAGCGTGGTGGCGTGGGTGTAGCAGAACGAGGTGAGCTCGCGGTCGAGGCGCTCGCGGAGGTCGTAGCGGTCGAGACGGATTGTGTCGCCACAGAAGAGGACATACTCAGGAATGTTCGGGGAAACGACCTGGGCATGCGACAACGGTTTTTCGGCAGGTTCGGGTTGGCGACTCTGTGCACAGAGCGAGGTGCAGGCTGCCAGAAAGACAATCAGGAGGAGTGAGATTTGGTGTTTCATTGTTGGGTGGGTGTTATTTTGATGACTCAAAGACTTCGATAAACTGGTGATGAAGCTGCTGTTTGACCAACTCGTAATCTACCTCATGACCCACTTCTTGGGCAATGGAGGTAACCCCTTTGTCGACAAAGCCGCAAGGGTTGATGCGTTGGAAATAGGTGAGGTCGGTGTTGACGTTGAGGGCAAAACCGTGCATCGTCACGAAGTGGCTGGCGCGAACACCGATGGCGCAAATCTTGCGGGCACGTGGCGTGTGGGCCTCTATCCAGACGCCTGTAGCACCCTCGAGGCGTTCGCCAACGATGCCGTAGAGAGCGATGGTGCGGATGATGGCTTCTTCTACATTATATATATAGTGTTTCAGACCGAGGTGGTAGTTCTCGATGTCGAAGATAGGATAGCCGGTGATTTGTCCTGGACCATGGTAGGTGATGTCGCCACCGCGGTTGGTCTTGACGAATGGGATGGTGCCGTCGTCAAACAGCATATTGCCCGCCTTGCCGCTTTTGCCAAGGGTATAGACGTGAGGGTGGGAGCAGAAAACGAGTGTGTTCTCGGTTGGTTCGCCGTTGAGTTTGCGACCTACCTGAGTCTGCATCATCTCTTCCTGACGCTTCCAGGCGATATCGTAGGGCACTTCGCCCCAATCTTGAAAATTCATCATTTCTTGTTTCGTTTGTTGTGTTTGCGCTCCTCGAGGAAGTCGACGCGCGCCATCTTAGGCATGAGGTTCATGATCTGCTGCTTGCGTCGCTGCATGTAAGGACCAGGGTGGGCCACGCTATAGGTGCGGGGACTTGGCAGACAGGCGGCGATGAGGGCAGCCTCCCCTTTGGTGAGTTTGGACGCGGGCTTATGGAAGTAGGCCTGGGCAGCCGCCTCGCAGCCGAAGATGCCTTCGCCCATCTCGATGCTGTTGAGATAGACTTCCATGATGCGCTCCTTGCCCCAAATCTTCTCAATGAGGAAGGTGAAATAGGTCTCGACACCTTTGCGGAACCAGGTGCGATAGCCGAGGGTGAAGCAGTTTTTGGCGGTCTGCTGCGAGATGGTGCTGCCGCCACGACGTTTGGCTTTGCTGTTGGTGGCTTGCTCCTCAAGCAGTTTTTTGATGACGTTCCATTGGAAACCGTTATGTTTCATGAAGAGGTTGTCTTCCGACGAGATGACGGCGTAGACAAGATGCGGAGAGATTTCGTCCATCGGCACCCAGTGGTGCTGCATGTTGAGCGAGAACTCCTGACACTTCACACGCACCATATAGGGGGTGAAGGGAACTGGGATATATTTCCATATCAGCACCAGCAAGAGGGTGCCGACGAAATAGGCGAGGATACATTTACCGATAAAACGGAAGAGGCGTTTCATGTTGCGGATTTGTTTATAGGTGGTCGGAGAGCTGACCCACGATGGTTTCTATCTGCGGAAGGATGGCGGTGTGGCCGTCGTTGACTACGGTGAAGGAGCAGCGCGACTGCAGTTCCGACTGCGGCATCTGGTTGCTGATGCGTGCCTGTATCTGCTCGGCGGTGGCGTGGTCGCGACTCATGGCGCGCTCCACACGTGTCTCCAGCGGAGCAACCACGGCGATGCTGTGGTTCATGAAGCTATGGAAACCACTCTCGAAGAGGATGGCAGATTCGATGAAGACAATTCGGGACGACTGCGCAGCAGCCCACTCGAGGAAGTCGCGCTTGACGGCAGGATGGACGATGGCGTTGACCTGAGCGATACGCTCGGGATGACCAAATATCATCGACGCCAGCAACGGACGGTTGAGCGAACCCTCGGCAAAGAGTTCGGTGCCGAAGGTCTCAACGAGTTGACGGCGAACGTCGTGGTCGTGGTCCATGAGACGGCGGGCGCCGAGGTCGGAGTCGTAGACGGGGAGCGACATGGTGCGCAACACCTTAGAGACGACGCTCTTGCCGCTGCCGATGCCACCTGTGATGCCTATCAGAATCTTGTTCATCGCGCGGTTTGTGTTAGTTGCGACTGTCAACCTTTTCCATCAGCACGGAGACTTCCGTCTTGTTGAGCGTAACGCTGCTAACTCCCTCTGGCAAGTTCGTTACCATGACGCGACACGACTTGGAGGCGGTGTTGATGCTGCGGTAGTCGATGCTGACGCGGAAGAGCGAGGGGTCGTACTCTTCGGTGGTGCCGATGGGGACGTAGTAGGTCATCTCCACTTCGGATGGGAAGATGTGGAGTATGGTGTCGTTCGGACGGTTTTCGACCTCCACGGGAAGGGTGAGGTGACGTTC
>CALEJM010000228.1 GCA_937898265.1 uncultured Porphyromonadaceae bacterium | reverse complement strand
GTATGGAGGAAGATATCTTTATGGGCACGCTCGCCACGACGCTCCACGCCCTTGAGGTTCTCCAACTCAGGAAAGATATAGCTAAGCAGACCGGTGTCGCTCAGCAGTTTCAGTCCGATGGAAGGGACGGGAGCCGCCATGATTTTATTGAGTTCCACCAAGATACGTTCCTTGGTGATGATTTTGATGCGGTGTGCGTTGCGTATAATGGCGGCGAGGGTGTCGTCGTAGATGCGGAAGTTGAGCTGTGTGGCAAAGCGGACGGCACGCATCATGCGAAGCGGGTCGTCGGAGAAGGTGATGTCGGGGTTGCATGGGGTGCGGAGAATCTTGCGCTCCATGTCGGCAACGCCGTCGAAGGGGTCGAGCAGTTCGCCAAAGCGCTCTTTGTTGAGGCAGATGGCGAGGGCGTTGACGGTGAAGTCGCGACGGTTTTGGTCGTCTTGCAATGTGCCGACGCCCACTTTCGGATTGCGCGATTCGGCATACGACGAGTTGTGAATTCTGCGTTTGGTCCATTCGGGAGCGAAGGTGCGAGCTCCAACGAACTCCAACTCAATGCCATGTCTCTTCACTTGGGCTGTGCCGTAGGTCTTGAAGACGGCAAGGTTGGTTCCCCTGCCCCATTTCTTCGCCACCAGTTTAGCCATGGTGATACCGTTGCCCACGACGACGACGTCGATGTCTTTGGTTGGGCGCTGAAGCAAGATGTCGCGCACGTAGCCGCCGATGAGGTAGCATTCGTAGCCCAACTCGTCGGCCGCCTGGCCTATCATCTTGAAATGTGACTCTGTTATTTTGTCGGCAAGATTCATTCTGCTTCTGGTCTAAGTGTCAGCTTCACCACATTCTCAACGTGGTGGGTGTGAGGGAACATATCAACGGGTTGCACGGCGTCGACTCGGTAGGCCACGTCAAGGAGTTCGAGGTCACGCGCTTGGGTCACTGGGTTGCAGCTGACGTAGACGATGCGACGTGGACGGGCGTTGAGTATCACGTTGATGACGTCGGTGTGCATGCCGGCGCGTGGTGGGTCAGTGATGATGACGTCGGGTTGTCCGTGCTTGGCGATGAAGGCGTCGGTGAGGATGTCTTTCATGTCGCCGGCAAAGAATTCGGTGTTGTTGATGCCGTTGAAGTGTGAGTTGATTTTGGCATCTTCGATGGCTTCAGGGACGTACTCGATGCCAACCACTTTCTTGGCCTGACGGCTGACGAAGTTGGCAATGGTGCCTGTGCCGGTATAGAGGTCGTAGACCACCTCGTTGCCAGTGAGTTCGGCAAAGTTGCGGGCTACTTTATAGAGTTCGTAGGCTTGTTCGGAGTTGGTCTGGTAGAACGACTTCGGACTGATTTTGAACTTCAGTCCTTCCATCTCCTCAAGCAGTGCTTCTGTGCCGTAGTAGAGGATGACCTCTTGGTCGGTGATAGTGTCGTTGCATTTGCTGTTGATGACGTACTGCAGCGAGGTGATCTCAGGGAAGGTCTTCAAGAGGTGGTCGAGCAAGGCAACGCGCTCTGCCTTGAGGTCTTGGTAGAACACCATGAGGAGCATCAGCTGACCTGTGGAGGTGGTGCGCACCATCATGGTGCGGAGGAATCCCGTCTGGTTGCGAAGGTCGAAGAACTCGAGTCCGTGTTCCAAGGCGTAACGACGTATCTCGTTGCGAAGGCGGTTGTTGATGTCGTCTTGCAGTGCGCAGTAGTCTATGTCGAGCACTTTGTCGAACATGCCAGGGATGTGGAATCCTACGCCATTCATCTGCTTAGGCTCGTCCTTAGGGGTGGTCTCCATCTCTTGAGGGGTGAGCCAGCGTTTGTTGGAAAAGGTGAACTCCAGCTTGTTGCGGTAGGCAATGGTCTTGGCAGAGCCGAGAATAGGAGAGATCTCAGGAAGCGCTACCTTGCCCACGTGGGTGAGGGCTGCCTCCATCTGTTTCTGCTTGTATCTGATTTGCTCTGCGTAAGGGAGGATCTGCCATTTGCAGCCGCCGCAGGTGCCGTAGTGCTGACAGAAGGGTTCGCAACGTTGGTCGGAGTAGCTGTGGAATGCCACGACGCGTCCTTCCATGTAGTTGTGTTTCTTCTTGGTCACCTGGATGTCGACAACGTCGCCAGGCACAGCATATTGCGTGAACACGACCATGCCGTCGACATGTGCCAGCGATTTGCCTTCGTTGGCCACGTCTTCGATGGTGATGTTTTGGAGTATCGGGAGTTGTTTCTTGTTTCTTGCCATAAGGGATTGGGGTTTAGAGGAATGGTTTCGGGATGTCGGTCCTGAAGTTCATCACCTCGCCAGTTGAGGGGTGTTGGAAGACGAGACTGCGTGCATGGAGGCAGACGCGTTGCAATGGGTTGGTCTTGGCGCCGTAACGTTTGTCGCCGGCAATGGGGTGACCGATGGACGACATCTGAACGCGAATCTGGTTCTTACGTCCGGTCTCGAGGTCGAGTTGAACCAACGAGTAGTGCTCGCCGCGTTTGAGCACTTTGTAGTGTGTCACAGCGAGTTTGCCGCCGTTGTCGGTGGGCGACGAGTACATGCGATAGGTCTTAGGGTCTTCGGTGAGGTAGCTCTTGATCACGCCATGATCTTGCTCAACGCAGCCTTCAACGACAGCTACGTAGGAGCGCTCCAAGACGATGCTCTGCCACATGGTGCGGAGGTGCTCCTGCACTTCTTCCGACTTGGCAAACATCATCAGTCCGGAGGTGGAGCGGTCGAGACGGTGGACGATGAAGACGCGTGCATCGCGACGGAACTTGGCAACGTGGGCGTTCATCATGCTGTAGGCGGTCATCTCGGTGCTCACGCCGGTGGACATGGAGAGAACGCCTTCTCGCTTGTCGATGACGATGATGTCGTTGTCTTCGTAGACGATGCGGCATTTCTGGTTGGGGTTTGGCTTCTCTTCGCCAACGGCAGAGATTTTTATCTCGTCGCCAACGGCGAGTTTGAAGTCGTGGGCTGTGGTGCACGAGCCGTTGACCGCCACCTGACGGTGAACGAGCCAGCTCTTGATGGAGTTGCGACTCTTGCCTTGGAAGATCTCTTGCAGATAGTCCATCAGCAAGGCTTCGTGTTTCACTGTATAAAATTGTGCGAACGGTTTCTTGCCACGCACTACTTTTTGTCGTACCATGAATTGATTAAGAGATAATTGGATGGTCTATTTGATGATGTAGACCACCTCTTCGGGTTGTTTCATTCGATAACGCTCTCGCGCATATTTTTCCAATGCCTCGCGGTTGTAGGTCAGCTCGTGAAGGCTGATGCTGTCGGCTTCGAATTTCGACTGATAGTCGGCAATCTCACGACGCAGCACGGCACACTCGCGCTTCACCTTGATTCGGCGCAGCAGACTGCTCTCGTCAAAGAAGGCAAGGAACACCAGGAATACCGCCAAAGTGATTAGGAAACGGTGCTTGGACCACAGTTCCCTCAGCTTTACAAGATAGGCTTTATATTGCATAATATCCGCAATTTATTAGAGTTTGCAAAGTTACGATTTTTTCTTGAACCCAACCCCTTTTATTCCGCATTCCTTTCAATAAGGTTGGCAGCAAGGTTGTCGGCAGCCTGAATGAGACTCAGCAGCGGACATATCTCTTTGGCTATGTTGAGGTTGCCACGTGCTTCGGGCGACTGGAAAGGGAGGTCCCAGGCGGTCATGTGCCAACGAATGGCCATGATTTCGTCGTCGGTGAGATCGAAGCCGCTACGCAACAGCACGATGACCGATTTCTCGCCGTGACCCAATGGGAACGAGGAGTAGTCAACTTCATAGCCAGGCACGTCGGTCCACACGCCGAAGCCGTTTTTCTGCTTCTTGGTCACGCTCTTATAGATGTCGGCTTTGCAGACGTCGTGGAGCAACGAGGCGATGATGACGCTGTCGACGGGGAGTTGCTCGCGGAGGGTGTCGTCCATCGCCACGAGGGTTTCACGCAGTTTGAGCGCAACATGGCAGACATTCACCGAGTGTTCGACCAGGCCACCTTCTGAGTTGAGATGAAAACGTGTGCTTGCAGGCGCCTTGAAAAAACCGAGGTCTTCCAAGTCTTCCACCAAATAATCAATATCTTCGCGACCGGTGGAACGAAGTAGCTGAAGAAATTCCTGTTTGTAATCCATGTGATATTTTTTTGATGTCAGTCAGTATTTTTTCTGTGATTGCTTTGGCGACAAATATACTCCTTTTTTCTTTTCCGACGGCAACAAAAGGGGGCAAATCTGCCGTAGGGCAAATCTTTTTCTTCGTCGGTCAGTCCAACGAGATGGGATGGTTTTTCCGACACCCCTACTGATTGATTTTTTCGAGACAAGAACGGAGCAACGGTTGACGAATCGCGTTTCTTTTCGTATCTTTGCACCGATTTTCTAACGACACTCCAGACGATGAAACAACAGCTTCTCGGTATGACTCCCGCCCAACTCAAGGGGGTAGCTACCCAAGTGGGTCTCAAGCCGTTTGCCGCACAGCAGATGGCGCAGTGGCTCTACGCCAAGGGGGCAGCAACGATTGATGAGATGACCAACCTACCTAAGGCAGCAAGGGCAGCGCTCGACGAACAGTTTGAGACAGGACGCCGCGCTCCGCTCTCGGTGGCAACCTCTGCCGACGGCACGCGCAAGTATCTCTTTGAGACGGCTCACGGCACCGTAGAAACGGTCTATATCCCAGAGGACGATCGCCATACGCTCTGCGTCTCTTCGCAGGTGGGCTGCAAGATGAATTGTCAGTTCTGCATGACCGGCAAACAGGGTTGGAGCGGACATCTCACGGCGGCTGAGATTCTGAATCAGATTTTCTCGGTCGACGAGGCGAAGCTGCTGACCAACATCGTGTTCATGGGCATGGGCGAACCGTTTGACAACACCGACAACGTGCTGAAAGCCATTGAAGTGATGACTTCCGAATGGGGCGCAGCATGGAGTCCGAAACGTATCACCGTCTCCACCGTCGGCATCGTGCCGGGCATGGTTCGTTTCCTCAAGGAGAGCAAGTGTCACCTTGCCATCAGTCTCCACAACCCGATTGCTGCCGAGCGCGCCGAGATTATGCCTATCCAGAAGGCTTTCCCGCTGGAACGCGTGCTCTCTGCTGTCAAGGAGTTCGACTTCGCACACCAGCGTCGTCTGTCGTTTGAATACATCGTGTTTGAGGGCATCAACGATACGCAACGTCATGCCACTCAGTTGGTTCAACTGCTGAAACGCCTTCCTTGCCGCGTGAACCTCATCCGCTGGCACGCTATCCCAGGCATGGACATGCATAGTCCGAGGGAGGAGAAGATGATTGAGTTCCGCGACTATCTCAACCGCAACGGCATCATCTGCACCATTCGCCGCTCGCGTGGCGAGGACATCGCTGCCGCCTGCGGTCTGCTCAAGTCGGAGACGGAGGCTTAGACTCCCCTACGCCATAGACAAACAGAAAGCGCTCTCTTCGGGGAGCGCTTTCGTGTTATATATATTATATATTGTATGACCGTTTATCCGATGATAACCAGTTTGGCGCCGTGTCCGTATTTCTGGAACGGTGCAGGAAAGACGCGACAGGTCGGGTAGTTGCGCTTGAGGTCTTTCTCCAACGCTGCTCGCAGTACCCCCTCGCCATTGCCGTGGATAAAGACGATGCGTTGACCTTTGTGCTTGATATGTTTCTCCATGGTCTCACGATAGGCCTTCAGCTGATATTCCAGCATTTCGGTGTTGGTGAGTCCGCGGGTGTTGTCTATCAACTCGTTGATATGGAGGTCCACCTCGATGACGTCGTTGGGTTTCGACGATTTCGACTGCGGCTGACGCGGTTTCTGCTCTTTCTCCTTGACTGCCTGACGGAATGCCTGTGGCTGCGACTCCAGGAGTTCGTAGCGTGGCGAGAGGTCGGGTTCGTCGTCTTTGAGGATGGTGGAGAGCAAGGCGTCGTCGTCGAAGTAGTCGTTCTCTTTGAAGGCGTGGAGCTTGAAGAACTTGGTCTGATTGATTTTGAGCGACACGTCGACGGCACGTTTCATCGTGTAGCCGTCGCGTTGTTTGTAAGGCAGCGCCTGAAAGCGTATCCACTCCCACGCGTTGAGGTCGGTCTTCTTGATGGTGTCAATCAGCAGTTTGGTCTGCGGCTCAATGGTGGTGTGTGCCTTCATCACCGCCTGCGTCTCACCCAAGGCGAGGGTGAAGTCGAGGTAGTAGTTGCTGTCGTTGATGAGGTAGACGTCCATGTCGCAAGTCTGCAACTTCTTGACGTCGACAGGCACAAAGCCGAGGAAGAGGTTGAGCCACTCTCCTTCCGGGGTTTCGTCTTTTTCGTTGAAAGTATATTCCGGTGCTTTAGGCGCAGAGGCGGAAGGTCTGTTGCCAAACACTTCCACCTCTGTGGTATCCACCTCTTTGCTCTTGCCTGCGGCAGCCACGGGGAAGTTGTACTCGTTGGTCTCTTCCACCACTACCACATCGCGACGGAGCACGGGGGTTTCAAAGCCGTCTTCTTCGAGCACTACCACGATGTCCTTTCCTTGAAATCCACTCACGATTCCACCACCCACTTCGCTGAGGAATCGCACCTTATCTCCTATTTTCATCTTCATTTTAAATATCCTGTTTTTTTAAATCCTTATTCTTTAATTTATTTAGATAATAGAAATACTATTATTGGATGTGGAGAAAAATTAATATTT
>CALEJM010000227.1 GCA_937898265.1 uncultured Porphyromonadaceae bacterium | reverse complement strand
GGTAGTTGCGCATGCCGCTCTCTGCCACGTTCAGTGAGTCGCCGAGGAAGACCAATTGGTCGTCGATGAACTCGATAGTGCGAACAGCCTCGCGGTTTTTCTCCTCGAGGTTATCGGCCAAGAAGGTGGTGTCGAGGGTGTTGAGAAAATCCATATCGCGTGCCACGTCGTTGCTCACCAGCGAGATGCTGATGATGGAAGAGCGCTCCGACACGAGTTGGGCACTGACACGAGAGGCGAACTCATTGACCAACGACTCCTCCGAGCGGAAACGGAAGCCAAAGGAACTACCTTTACGCATATCCATCATTGGTTCTACGATGATGGAGAACGTCTCGTTGCCGAGCGGCTGACCGAAGACGCCGTCAAGTTTGAACGCCTCATCGCCGCCAGTCAGAGCCGTGACGCTATATTTTTTATTGCCCAAGAACTCAAACTTGAACTCGTAGCCGTAGGCGCGGTCGCTGAGACTGAGGGTCTCAATCTTGATAGGTGGGGCGGAATAGAGTGAGCGCTGACGGAAACGACCCATATTGTAGTAGTCGATTTGAAGGGCAGGCATCTGACGCACTGCCTTACGCATCATCTCGTAGCTCTTGAGCATCAGCAGCACATCGGTATTGTTGTTGTAGCCCGACGCCGAGAAGCCCTGCATGAAGGCATAGTCTTTGGAGTTTGCTGACGACACCATCACCTTGGTCTCACTCAAATAGGCTGGCAGCCACTTGCGGTTTTTGAGATATGCCAACGAGAGGGCGATGAGGGTAGTCAAGACAAAGATATACCAGTAGTGGGCGAAGCGTGCCACCCACACCATGATGTCAAACGATGACGACTCTTCAGTAAAGGTCTCGTTCTGACCGTAGTTATTGTTAAGATTTTCTTCCATTATGATGATTCAAATGCGCCAAGGTTATTTGGCTGACTGGTTTGCGTTGTTACTTGCCTGACGGAGTTGGAGCACGAGGTTGGTCATCGTGGCCACAAAGCCGACAGAGGAGGATATGATTCCGATGATATTGGCGTATGACGATGCTGCCCAGAAGCGCTTCGGGGAGAGGTCGACATAGATGATATCGTTAGGATATATATAGTAGTATTCGGAGTCGAGGATAGAGCGGGAGCGGATGTCGAAGGTTTTGATTTGTGTGCCCTCGGGAGTCTCGCGGATAATCTTCACCTCTGAGAAGTCGCCCGTCTCGGCGATGTTGCCCGAAGCGGCAAGGGCCTGGAAGATGGTGAGGCGCTCTTTGTAGATTGGGAAGTAGCCGCGACGCGCCGTACCGATAACGCAGTAGGTGCTGGTGTTGAGTGCCAGTTTAACGGTGATGTCGTCAGCAAAGCCTTTCAGCTGTTGCTCCACATAGGTCTCTGCCTCACGCAGCGTCTTGCCCGCCAGCTGTGCCTTTGGAAGATGTGGGAGGTCAACGGTGCCGTCAGGATAGATGGTGTAGGTGAACTGGTTGTTTTGGTTGCCGGCGTTGTTGGTCACTTGTGGGAAGAGCGACACGACGTCTTTCTTGCTGCTGATGACGCGCATAACGAGTTCGTCGTAAGGACGAAGGCGATATTCTTCGTAGACGCCACGCTCGTAGGTAGGCAGTCCGGCACGTTCCTGGAGATAGCCGTTGGCACGACGTGAGTAGCAGCTGGTGAGCAGCACTACCATCACGAAGCAGAATGCCACACGTTTTACTATATTATATATATTGTATCTCATGCTGTCTCCTCCTTATTTAAATCGTTCGACTAATCCCCACACCAGCATGCCGACCGACACGGTGGAGAGGATGGTTGAAATCAGTCCAGTAACATGCTGAACGCCAAAGAACTTCGCGTCAGAGAACTGAACGTAGATTACGTCGTTGGGTTGAACATAGTAGTATTCGGAGTCGATGATGGAGCGACTGCGGAGGTCAAATTCCTTGACGATGGTGCCGTTGGAGGTCTGACGAATCAGTCGTATCTTCGTGCGGTCGGAGTATTCGGAGAGGTCGCCGCTCATTGCGAGCGCCTGGAAGATATTGAGTTTCTCCTTCGGAATGCTGTAGCGTCCTGCTCCGCTCTCTCCGATGATGGAGAAGGTGGCGTTGGCAAGGCGCACGTCGACAGAGAAGGAGTTCATCATATCTGCCAATTCGGTCTCAAGCAGTTGCTTCACCTCGCGCAGTGTCTTGCCGAGCACCGAGATGGAGCCGACGTAAGGGAATTTGATGGTGCCATCCTCTTCCACGAGGTAGAGGAAGAGTCGCGACTGAGCGTTGTCGCCATTGAGGCGTGTCTGACGGGTGCCGTTGTTGAAGAGCGCCTCGTCGTCTTTCACCATCGAGTTGACACGGATGTCGAGGTAGTCGCCACGCTGGAGTCCATACTCAACGTAGGCCACGGAGTCGTACTGCGGAAGCCTGGAATGCTCCTGCAGGTAGTTGTAGTTGCGTCTTGTGACACATGAGCACATCAACGCAACCAGCATAATATAAAGTAGATACCTTAATTTCTTCATCAGTTATAATTAGCCTATTATAGGGGGTGCAAATTTACAACCATTTTTTCAAAACTCAAATACTATATTAAATAAAATAGGACTTCGGAAGCCATTTTACATTCGCCAGCAAACCAATGCAAGATTACAACGATAATTGTTGTCAAAAAATCATTAAAAAACCAACGAAAAGCATTATCTTTGCAACGCATTTAGCAATGCACCACTTTTGAACAAATAAAAAAGTATTCCTATACAAACACACACAAACATGCCAACAGAACTTCCATACAAAATCTTTTCGGGAAGAAAGAGTAAGTATCTGGCTGACAAGATTTGCGAACTCTTGAACACAAACCTTGGCAACTCAACAACTCAACAATTCTCAGATGGCGAATTTGCCGTATGGTACAACGAGACCGTCCGCGGCCGCTACGTTTACATCGTGCAATCTACCTGCCCTAATGCCGACAATCTCATGGAGCTGCTCCTGATGATCGACGCTGCCAAACGTGCATCTGCCTACAAAATCATTGCCGTTATCCCATACTTCGGTTGGGCACGTCAAGACCGCAAAGACAAACCACGTGTTTCCATCGGTGCCAAGTTGATGGCCGACCTCCTCAGCGCTGCCGGCGTTGACCGCCTCATCACCATGGACCTCCATGCCGACCAGATTCAAGGTTTCTTCAATGTTCCTGTTGACCACCTCTACGCTTCGTCGGTATTCGTGCCATTCATCCGCAGCCTCAACCTCGAGGACCTCGTTATCGCCTCTCCAGACGTAGGCGGTTCAAAACGCGCCAGCACCTATGCCAAACACCTCGAAGCTCCACTCGTGCTCTGCCACAAGACCCGCGAGAAAGCCAACGTGGTAAGCGACATGCGCATCATCGGCGACGTAAAAGGCAAGAACGTCGTTATCATCGACGATATGGCCGACACCGCTGGCACACTCTGCAAGGCTGCCAACCTCATGATGGAGAATGGCGCCAAGAGCGTACGTGCCGTTGTGACACACCCAGTGCTCTCTGGCAAAGCCTACGAGAACCTCAACAACTCAGCCCTTGAGGAACTCATCTGCACCGACTCTATCCCTTGCAACGAAGAAGCATGCAAGAAGATTCACGTCATCTCTATCGCAGGCATCTTCGCCGACGCTATCCAAAGCGTTTACAACAACCAATCAATCAGCTCACACTATCTTCTCTAATCGGAAGAATCAGTTGATAACAACAAAAGAGGCAGACCTTAAACAGTCTGCCTCTTTTCGTTGCTATAGGATTGAGTCTGCTAAGCCTCCCTGCCGTGACGATGGAGCACGTAGCCAAAGAGGAACACAACCACAAAGCACACTAATGGGAGCAGGAAGCCGAGACTGATGTTCGTCTCACCGATGAAACCCATCACCACTGGAGCCACCGCGCCGCCCACGATAGACATGGTAAGCAGCGACGAGGCAAGGGCTGTGTGTTCGCCAGCCAGCACCACGCTCTGCGAGAAGATAGTTGGAAACATCACGCTCTCGAAGAAGAAGCAGAGACAGAGTGCCACGATGGAGACAACACCTACATTGGCAACCACCACACCCATGCAGCCGATAGCACCCAAGGCGCAGACAACAAGGAGCATAGATGGTTTCACCCGACTCATCACAACAGAGCCGAGCAGTCGGCCCGCCATAAACAGCGCCATGCCGCCAAAGGAGAGGAGCAACGCCGCCAGTTTAGGAGAGAAGGTATTGTGGGTGGTCTCGATGACAAAGTTGATGAAGAAGCTGTTGATGCCGGTCTGCGCTGCCACATAAAGCATCAGCGTGAGTACGCCGAAGAGAAACAAACGGTTGTGCCACAGCGCACCAGAGGCATTATCCTTAGCTTCGGATGATTGTTCTACCTTAATCTCAGGCAGTTTGACAAAAGCAAACACCCCCGCCATGACAGCCACAACACAGCCGATGATGGCGTAAGGCAAAGCGAGATTGCTCTCCTCGCCGAAGATGAGGAGTCCGCCGAGCAGCGGACCGATGATCCAGCCCAAGCCGTTGAACGACTGCGCCAAATTCAGTCGGCGCGAGGCGTCGGCAGTATCGCCCATGATGGAGACATACGGATTGGAAGAGGTCTCCAGGCAAGTCAGTCCACAGCCGATGACGAAGAGAGAGAGCAAGAAGAAGGGGAACGACATCAGGCGACTACCCGGCAGAAACATGAAAGCGCCAAGGGCGAAGAGGGTGAGTCCGACGATGATGCCGCGACGATAGCCCCAACGGCGTATGATCCACCCGGCAGGCAATGCCATGAGGAAATAACCGCCATAGACCATGGTCTGCACCAATCCCGACTGCGCCTTCGAGATGTTGAGAACAGTCTGGAAGTGTTTGTTGAGCACGTCAAGAATGCTGTGCGCCACGCCCCAAAGCAGGAAGAGCGAAGCCACCATGAGAAACGGCACCAGATAGTTGGCGCCTTGTTTGGTTTTGAACAATGCCATAGCGTTTCGTATTATTTGTCCAACTCAAAGATTTTCTCCATCAGCTGCCACTTCTCGGTCGAGGGGGCGTTGGGGTCGCAGCCTTGAAACTGTGCCACATAAGCCTCCCACTCCGCTTGACGAGGCAAGGTGGCGAGTCGGGCGTTGTCTTTCACCCAGTCGAAGTTGTCGACGGTGTCGCAAATCATAAACAGGGTGGTTCCCTTGCGGAATATCTGCATGTCGAGGATGCCGACACTGCGTATACCTTCTTGAATCTCAGGCCACACATGGGCATGAGCCTCGCAATACTGCTCTATCAGTTGCGGATCGTCTTTGAGGTTGAGAATCTGACAATAGCGTTTCATCGTTATACTCCTTTTCTACGAATAGTGATACCAATGGCTTCGGGATGACGTTCCAGGAAGGCTTTGGCATCGTCAACCACCATCACGAGCATGCCGCCACCACCGGCGCCCGCCATCTTCCACGCGAGAGCCTCAGCGCGGTATTTGTTGATATACTCCTCTACGCCAGGTTGCATCATGGCTGGGAACATCGCCACCTGCGCCTCAAACGAAGCGCGGAAGAAGTGGGCAAACCCAGTGAGCTGACGTTGCATGATAGCTCCCCAACAACCGTCGGCAGCCGCTGCCAGTCGCTCTACGCCCTCCTTCGTGATGTCTTTGCCCAAGGTAACGTCAAGGCCTGCGCGACGTGGGAACATCTTGACCATGCAGAGGTGCGACTCCAGCCAAGTGAGAATCGCTTCGTCGTGACACGACTCGATGCGCTCTGGCCAGAACGCGTTGTTATAATAGTGTCGACAGAATCCTGGCATACAGATGCCTAAGGCGTCTTGAGCCCCCGAGATATGTCCTTCTCGTTTCGAGGGGTCGTTTTCAAAGCAGAACGCCAGTTTAGCAACCATCTCGGGATTGAACGACGGGAGTTGCACCGGCCATATCTTCTTCATCATATTGCGTGTGGAGGTGGAGAGACCGCAGCGTTCGGCGATTTCGAAGTTCGGCTCAACGGAGATGGTCAGTGCCCAACCTGGTCCAAAGCATGAGACGTAGGGCTGATCAATCCACGTGCCGGCGAGGTCGATACGGGTTGGGAGTTGGGAGGTCTCCTGACGCAATGCCGTTGTGGAGCGCGCCTTCAGTCCGTTTTCCGGGAGACGCTTCAGCACGATGTATTCAATGCCACGCTCGCGGCAGAACTGCTCCTTGACCTCCGAGCTGCCGTCTTCATTGACCACGAAGATATCTGGCTTGATGACGTTGTCAACGAGGTCAACGAAGTCCATGATGCCGCTGTTGGTGTTGATATAGGCGTCTTTCACATAGCGTATCGCCTTGACCATATAGAGGCGTTCGTTCTCCGAATAGATGGGGAGTCGACCTTTGTAGCCAAGTATCGTCTGGTCGGAGCCGATGCCGACGTAGAGGTCGCCATACTGCGACGCTTCTTTGAAAAAGGCGACGTGTCCGCTGTGGAGCATGTCGTAGCATCCACTGACAAACACTTTCTTTTTTGTTTCCATTGTTGCTTTTGTTTTACGCCACAAAGTTACACTATTTTCGGCGACTTATCCCCTTTCCCGAGCAACGATTTGCAACCACTTCTGTCAACACAAGATTTTAGGCGTAGAGTCGCGATTTTCTCCATTTTTTTATTACCTTTGCAAGGCATAAAACTGAGCCAATGCGACACGGCTCAACCTAAACACGAATTAAAACATAAAGACTATAGTTATGAGAAAGTTAACATCTCTCATAGTGTGCTGTCTCTGTGCAGCCACTATGTTGCAAGCTGCGCCACTATGGATGCGTTTCAATGCGATTTCGCCCCAAGGTGACAAGATTGCATTCAGCTACAAAGGCGACATCTACGTGGTAGATGCCAACGGTGGTAAAGCTCAGCAAATCACCACCAATGCAGCCTATGAGTTTGCACCCGTTTGGAGTCACGACGGCAAGACCCTTGCCTTTGCTTCCGACCGCAACGGAAATTTCGACGTCTACACCGTTGCTGCTCAGGGCGGTGTTGCCAAACGCATCACATTCAACTCAGCGTCGGAGACCCCACTGGCTTTCTCTGCCGACAATAAGTCGGTCTACTACTCAGCCTACATCCAGAAGGATGCTGAGAACGTGCAGTTCCCATCGGGCTGGATGACCGAGCTCTACTGCGTGCCTGTTGAGGGCGGCCGCTCTGTTCAGGTGACTCCCGCCACCGTATGTTCTATGAGTCTCGATGCCGACGGCAAGTCGTTCCTCTACTACAACCGCACTGGCAGCGAGAACATCTGGCGCAAACACCAAGTATCTTCCGTTGCACGCGACATCTGGTATTTCGATGCCAAGAAGAACACCCATAAGATGCTCACCACCAACGTAGGCGAGGACCGCGATCCTCAGTTCCTCGCTGGTCACAAAGAGATGGTGTTCCTCAGCGAGCGCAACGGCGGCAGCTTCAACGTCTATCGTTCTGCCATCGCCACCCCAGAGAAGGTGACTGCCGTGACCCACTTCCAGAATCACCCAGTGCGTTTCCTCACCGTGTCCGACAACGGCATCCTTTGCTATAATTATAAAGGTGAGATCTACACCCAGACGCTCAACGGTCAGCCTAAAAAGGTGGAGATTGAGATTGTGAACGACCAAGACAACACCCCACAACGTGGCACCTTCGGTCGCGCCTCACAGTTGGAAATCACCCCCGACGGCAAAGAGACCGGGCTCAACGGCATCCTGCGGAATTTCACCGAGGTGCCACAGGCCGTTTGCATCAATGTAGCCCTTGTGCTCGGTCGTGGGGGTGCTGTCGATGACCGTCAGCGTGCCGGTCCGGGCGCCGGGCTGGACCTTGAAGACGCCGCGCTCCCCGCGCAGCTCGAAGGCGGGCGAGCGCTCCGACGGCAGGCAGCCGCCGTTGAACTCGACGTCCGCCGACACGAGGTCGCGCGTCTTCAGGTTCATGTGCGCGTAGTCCTCCGCGTCGCCGAGCGACGCCAGCCGCTTCAGCTCGCTCCACATCTGCACCGGCGGCGTCGGCAGGAGCTTCAGCGCCTGGAGCGTCAGGTCCGTCATCGCGTAGTACGCCGCACCGCCCCCGAGCCGCTTCACGCACTGCCAGTCGTCGCGGCGGATGAAGTCCTCGCG
>CALEJM010000226.1 GCA_937898265.1 uncultured Porphyromonadaceae bacterium | reverse complement strand
CCTTGGAAAAACTTAAGAATGTGGGCTATAACCTTTATATCGTAAGTAACTGCCAGGCAGGCTACATCGAAGCTTTCCTCGATTATTTTGGTATCGATTTAAATTCTGAGGATCCGCTTATTAGCGATATTGAGTGCTTTGGTAATAATTTCCTCTCGAAAGGCGAGAATATTAAATTAGTAGTTGAAAGAAATAAGCTTGATAAGGCTACATATGTTGGCGATATCCAGGGTGATTATGATTCAACAATGGAGGCTGGATTACCATTTATCCATGCAGCATATGGATTTGGAACAATTAATGCTGAAGTAGCAAGAATCGAAACATTCAGCGATTTGATAAAAGTTGTTCCTACAGTTATCTAATTTCAGTCTAGAAACTTGTAATCACACAAACAAGAGGGTCATCTTGGAAGTTCCAGGATGACCCTCTTTCGATTTCTTTTATTAATCAGGTTTAGATTTAAGCCAATTCCTTACGCTTGTTGAATGCTTCAAGGTTAAGAGGGATTGTCTTTGGCTTTGAAGCAAATGCTTCTTCAATAGCCTCTTTTTTCTTTTTGTCGGCCTCTTTGAGTTGTTCCTCGAGTGCAGCAATCTTTTCTATGGTCTGCTTCTCGAGTGAGCCGTCTTCAATAGCAGCCAACTGTTCTTTGAGCCCATTGCGTTTCTCTTTGAGCTTTGAGTTGATGCCGTTGGTCTTGTCGAGCAGCTCTTTGATGCCGAACATATTGCCGTGGTCGGTGAGGGCCATGGCATACATTTTGTTTTTGATACACTTGTCGAGCAGGTCCTGAATCTTCGACATGCCGTCGAGGATGGAGAAGTGCGAGTGTACGTGGAGGTGTGTAAACGCCATAATTTTTACTGATTGTAGTGTTTTTGGGGCTGTTAACCTAAGGAAACAACCCGATAATCGTTAGTGTTAATATGCTTGTAAAGGTACTCATTTCCTTTCGTTTTTCCATAGTTATATAGTGTATATTTTTCCACAACCATAGAGTTTTCTCTTGTGGTGTTGAAAATCAAAAGGGTATAAAAAAGGCACGAGAGAAATCCCGTGCCTTGGTTATGGTGTTGTTGAAAACTTCTTATGCTTCTGGAGCGAAGAGTTTCTCGAAGTCTTCCATAGAGATTTCCTTGTTGTCCAAGGCAACTTTCTCGCGGATTACTTTGAGAACTTTGTTTTCGAAAGCGTGCTCGTAGAAGTTGCGGATGTCTTCAGGTTTCTTTTCTTCGAGCATCTTGTCGCCGTATTGTTTAACCATCTCTTCTGGCACGTTAGGAATACCATATTGAGCGAAACGCATGCGAGCTACTTCGTAAGCTTCGGCCTTGAGGTCCTCTTCTTCAACCTTGATGTCGTTGTCTTTAGCGATTTGGTCTTTGATGAGTTGCCATTTCAAGCCTTCGAGCATTGTTGGGAAGTCGCGTTCAAGAGCCTCTTCGGTGATCTCGTTGTTGGTGGTGCGAACCCAGCGTTTCAAGAACTCAGCAGGGAAGAGTTTGTCGTCGAACTTAGCCACGAAATGTTTCTCGGCGTCGATAGCGAAGCGGTAGTCGGCGTCTTTAGCGTAGGCTGGTTTGATGGTGTCTTCGATGATTTTGTTTTTGAACTCTTCTTCTGATTTAACGGTGCCTTCGCCGAACACTTTGTCGAAGAGTGCTTGGTTGATTTCTGCTGGAGTGTGACGGAGCACTGAGGTTACCTCAAATTCGAAGTCGTTGGTGTAGACACCAGCTTCTTCTTTGTTCACTTTGAGGAAGCGAGCGAGTTCGTTGTCGTTGTCGAATGCTTTAGCGGCGTTGAAGGCGAATTTCTCACCTTTTTTCTTACCGATGAAGAGTGCTTTTTGGTCGGCATCTTTGAGGTAGAGAGGCATGAGGGTTACGTTTTCAACTACGAGACCTTGCTCGTCGATAGCGCCGTCTTTCATTTCGCGAACGTTGCCGTAAACGATATCGTTCTCTTCGATAGCGTCGGCCTCTTTCTGTTCGCCGAATTGTTGAGCGTAGCCTTGAACCTGTTGGTCAACGATGCTGTCTTCAACTTTGATGTTGTAGTAAACCACTTTGTCTCTTTTGGTCAAAGACACTTTCATCTCTGGAGCCAAAGCGATGTCGAAAACAAAGGTATAGGTGCCATCTTCGGTGTCGAAGTCCATTTCTGGAGTCTCTTCAGACTCGTTTGGCATTGGTTCGCCGAGGATGTTGAGGTTGTTTTCTTTGATATAGTTGTTGAAAGCTTCGCCAACTTTTCTGTCCAAGAGGTCAACAAGGAGACCTTTGCGGTACATTTTCTTAACCAAGCTCATTGGAGCCATGCCAGGGCGGAAGCCTTTGAAATCGCCTCTTTTGCGAGCGTCTTTGAGGCTCTTGAGGAGGTCTGCGTTGTAATCTTCTGGAGTCAACTCGATGCTGACGATAGCGTTGACTGCATCAAGATCTTTACGTACAATGTTCATAGTGTGATACTTGCGTATTATTTATGTTGATTTTTTATTTGCTAAATTTTGCGACGCAAAGGTAAGAAATTTATCTTGTTTTTAGGGCATCTTCGTCGTATTATTTCTTATTCATTTTCAAGAATTTCAACGGAGGCGAAAAAACGTAAACGGCGGCAGCGTCGGGAGGGTGTCTTTGTTGCCTTATTCGGGGTCGATATCAATCTCGCAGAGTATGTTTCTGTACTCGTTTCTTTGTGCGAGTTGACGGATGGTTTCGTTGATCAGACGTTTGGTGGGCTCGGTGTAGGCGAGGTCGGCTTTCACCAAGATGTTTTGGATATAATGGTTGCCGATGCGGCTCACTTCGGGGACGTTCGGACCCAGTATGCGCTCATGGAGTTGTGGGCGTAGGAGGTCGGCCAGTTCGTAGGCAAACTGCCTGAGAATGTCTGCTTTGACGTATTTGGCGTTGATAGCCACCAGGCGGCAGTAGGGGGGATAGTTGAACAGACGACGCTCGTTCATCTGTGCGTTGAAGAAGTGGGTGTAGTCGTTGTTTAATACATATTGTATGATGGGGTGTTGCGGCATGGTGGTTTGAACGATTACGCGTCCAGACTCTTCGCGACCGGCTCGACCGCTTACTTGGGTCAGCATCTGGAATGCACGTTCGGAGGCGCGGAAATCGGGCAGACTCAGCAGACTGTCGGCGTTGACGATGCCCACCAGTTTGACGTGTTTGAAGTCGAGTCCTTTGGTCACCATCTGTGTGCCGACAAGGATGTCGATCTCGCGAGTCTCAAGCTGCTGGATGATGT
>CALEJM010000225.1 GCA_937898265.1 uncultured Porphyromonadaceae bacterium | reverse complement strand
ATGTAAGGGGAGTTCTTGTCCTCTGAAGAAGCAACGACTACTGTCTCGCCAAAGTTCTTAGCCTCTTTTGCAGCCTTCTTAGCCCAAACGCCTGTCTGGAGGTAAGCAGCCTTCTTGTTCAGCATGTTAGCTGGAACATGGAAGAACTGAGTTGAAGCACCACCACCGAGGAAGAGAATCTCATACTCCTCTGGGATGTTAAGGAGCTCACGCCACAAATCACGTGTCTCTTTCATTACGCGCTCCCAACCTGGAGTACGGTGAGAGATTTCAAGAAGACCGATGCCAGTGTTGTCGAAGTTACGGATAGCTTCGATGGTTGATTCGATGGCCTGCTTTGGCAAACAGCAAGGACCAGCGTTGAAATTGTGCATTTTCATAATGAACTATTTATTTTTTGAGTTTGATTTCTGTCTTATTTTTCAGCACTTTGCACGTTTGGCAAGGTGCTTATAAAATTTGGGACAAAGGTAGTGATTTTTCAATGAGGTAACAAATTAAAACGTGTCTTTTTTACTACCTTTGCACTCGAAATTAGAATATATTTTAATGACATCGTTATTATCTCTTTTTGGCTCTTTCGCAAAGATTGGCGCATTCACCATCGGCGGTGGATATGCGATGATTCCAATCATAGAAAGAGATGTTGTTGACAAACACCATTGGATTGATAAAGAGGATTTTATCGACCTACTTGTGATTGCACAGACAGCGCCTGGCATCCTGGCTGTAAACATGGCAATTCTCGTTGGCAATAAGATTCGTGGTTGGAAAGGTGCTTTGGTGAGCGCCTTCGGAGCTGCACTCCCCTCCTTCATCATCATCCTTTGTTTCGCCATCTTTCTGACACAATATAAAGACAGTGCCATCTTCGTGAAGATTTTCAAGGCGGTTCGTCCTGCCGTTGTGGCACTGATTGCCGTGCCTGTGTTCAATCTCGCCAAGACTGCCAAGGTGACATGGAAGACGTGTTGGATTCCCGCATTGGTGGCTTTGGCTATCTGGCAACTGAACATCTCGCCAATCCTTATGATTATTGTAGGTGGTGTGATTGGTGCCATCATGGCCTATTGCCAAATGAATAAACAGAAGAAAGAGGAGGCACAGCAATGATTTATCTTCAGCTTTTTCTCACATTCTTCAAGATTGGCTTGTTCGGCTTCGGTGGCGGCTATGCGATGCTATCTATGATTCAATTTGAAATCGTAGAACATCATCCTTGGCTCTCAAGCACAGATTTCACCAACATGGTTGCTGTCAGCCAGATTACCCCTGGTCCTATCGGTATCAACAGCGCAACCTACGCCGGTTATCTCGCTTCGGGCACGGTGTTTGGCTCTGTTGTTGCCACATTGGCCATTATGCTCCCTTCGTTTATCATCGTTGCTTTGTTGGCTTTGGCCATCAGCAAGGTGAAGACCAATCCGTATTTCAATGGCGCGATGAAGATGTTGCGTGTCGTGGTCATCGGCTTGATAGCCGCTGCTGCTCTGCTCCTTATCAACGAAGAGAACTTCGGCGAAGGATGCCGCGACATCATCAGTTGGATTCTTTTCGGTGCTACTTTCGTGGCTACGAAATGGTTTAAGGTGCATCCGATTCTTGCCATTGTCATCGCTGCTGTAATCGGCATCATCATCTATTAAAAAATCAAGGCAAAGAAGACACACAATCGGAAAAATATCGTTATCTTTGCACCACGAAAAATTGCGAATCAAATTACATCTTAATATTAAGTAATACAATGAACGTTCCAGCAAATTTGAAATACACGAAAGACCACGAGTGGATTCGTGTAGAAGGCAATGAAGCCTACATCGGTATCACAGACTTCGCTCAAAGCGAACTCGGTGAAATCGTATTCGTTGAAATCGAAACAGAAGGTGAGACCCTCGACAAAGAAGGTACTTTCGGTTCTGTTGAAGCTGTTAAAACTGTTGCTGAACTCTACATGCCTGTTGGCGGTGAAGTTCTCGAGGTTAACGCTGAACTCAACGATCAACCAGAACTCGTAAACAACGATCCATACGGCAAAGGCTGGATGATCAAGATCGCTATGACCAACGCTGCTGAGTTGGACGAGCTCATGGACGCAGAAGCTTACAAAGGTATCATCGGATAATTTTTGTACGAATGCTAACGACATCCGAAAGGAGCTTGCTCTTTTCGGATGTTCTTTTTTTACGCTATGGCTCAACTGATTCTTTCTATCGGCACTAACCTCGGCAACAAGCATCAGAATCTTCTGGATGCCATTGATGCTATTGCAGCCAAGGTGGGTAAGTGCGCCATGGTTTCACCGTTCTACAAGACGGAGCCGTGGGGATTTACATCGGAAAACAGTTTCCTGAATGGTATCGTGGTGGTTGAAACAACGCTGCAGCCGATGGAAGTTCTTGATGTGACACAAGAGATTGAGAAACTGTTGGGACGTAAGGCAAAGTCGGTCAACGGATATGCCGACCGACTGATTGACATCGACCTCGTGGATTACGAAGGTCAGGTGGTGGAGTCGGAGCGTCTGACTCTCCCCCACTTACTGATAAACGAAAGAAACTTTGTGCTGAAGCCGTTGTGCGATGTGTTGCCCAACTGGGTGCATCCGGTGTTGAAGAAAACGGCTTTGGAACTACTGACTGAGTCGCCAGACACATCAAAACCGATAGCTGAATCCTAAGCTGGTCAACTCCTTAAACTGAATCTTAGGCTTGGTGCCATCCTCGGTCTTCACAGTGCTGTCGTAGCGTGGATTCAAAGACACGCGCGCACTGAGGTAACGGTTGATGATGAAGTTGCCGACAATCTCCCAATCCCACTCAATACCTTTATAGTTGGTATAGAGTTTCATCTTACTGTCAAGCACGATTTCACGTGTGAATGAGTAGTTGAACTTCACCTCCAACGAGCTACCAAACTGGTGGAGAATCTTCTGTCCGTCGGGAATACCTACTTTATCCGCCACAGAGGTGGTCACACCAGCATGCACGGTGGTATCGTTGACGTAGACCATCTTATACGACAGAGGCGAAAGCATTACGGAGATGATTTTCTTGTATTTATAGTCCATACCAAGGTTGCCATAGAAACGAATTGGCGACAAAGGTGCTGTGGCGCGTTCGTAACTATTGGAGAGATAGGTATTGAACAACGTTGCCGAGGCTTCTGCTGAAGCGGTGTAATAGAAGTTCTTGAACGCCTTGATACCGAACTTTGTGTTGAGTTTCAGGAGGTCTTCGCCTACACGCAGTTTGTGCAGAGAATCGCTGACCACACCATTCATACCTGCTTTCCATTCAAAGAGGTTTTCCCACTGTATCTTCTTGTTGTCGTATTTCAATTGGGCGTTGATATAGCCCAACAAAGCCAACGAACTCTCACCACCGTTGTACCAGTTTGGCGATATATAATTCTGAGTGCCTTGCAACTGAACAAGAAGTGTGCGACTCCAAAACGACAGCGTCGGGTCTTTAACCTGCTGGAGACGTTCCTTTTCTGTGGTTGGACGACGCATGATATTGGTATCGTTCACATAGATAGACGGGTGAGACTTTGAGTGACGAATCATGAATTTGTCGGCATCTGGAAGTTGCTCGATGTGATAGTTATAGGCATCAGGCGTTTCAGTCACTACGAAACGGCGAGCTTTGCTACGCACCTGCTTCAAGAGCGACGACGTATCTTGCTCTGCTGGGTTTTGTTCATTGAAAATCCAATCGAGGAACAAAGGATTGGTGAGTGCCTCCTGCTCTGCTTCCTGACGAAGCTGTAGGGAATCGGCTGCGGTCAAAAGCGTCTTTGCTATTTTGACGACAGTATCGTTCGACTTTTGTTCTGGCATGGCATTCATTACCATAGCAAGTGGTGACTCTGCAGCCAAGAGCAAAGTCAAGACGGAACCAACAAGGAGTTGGCATACTATGGCAAAGAAACGCTTCATCTTACTCTTGCGATTCTTCGTAGTTTTGGAAAAGGAAATCGTTGTAAGGGAAACGGGTGACGTGAATCTCCTTCACACGTTGATACAACATCGATTTGAGTTCTTCGATATTCGTACGCTGACGAGCACTGATAAACATGCAGTCACCGTTGAGACGTGCCATCCATGTCTGCTTCAAATCATCCAGACTGAGATTCTCGCGTGTGATTGGTGAGAGGTCGTCTTCTTCTTTGGGAGTATAAGTGAAGGCGTCCACCTTGTTGAACACCAAGATAGTTGGTTTTTCTTCGTCGGTAATTTCGTGAAGGGTTTTGTTGACGATATCGTATTGTTCCTCGAAATTAGGGTGCGAAATATCCACGACGTGAACCAAAAGGTCTGCTTCGCGCACCTCATCCAACGTACTCTTGAACGATTCAATCAATCCGTGAGGCAGTTTGCGAATGAAACCTACGGTGTCGCACAGTAAGAAAGGGAGGTTTTCGATGATAGCCTTACGAACGGGGGTATCCAACGTGGCGAAGAGTTTGTTTTCTGCAAACACGTCCGATTTACTCAACAGATTCATCATGGTTGATTTACCAACGTTGGTATAACCCACCAAAGCCACACGCACCATCTTACCACGATTCTTACGTTGGGTAGCCATCTGACGGTCAATTTGCGACAAGCGTTGTTTCAACAAAGATATCTTAGACAGAATGATACGACGGTCAGTCTCAATCTGCGTTTCACCAGGACCACGCATACCAATACCACCACGCTGACGCTCCAAGTGAGTCCACAAACGGGTCAAACGAGGCAACATGTATTGGAGTTGAGCCAGTTCGACCTGAGTCTTAGCGTAGGCGGTCTGTGCACGTTTGGCAAAGATATCAAGAATAAGATTCGTACGGTCAAGCACTTTTACTTTCAGCACTTTCTCGATGTTACGAAGTTGAAGAGCCGAGAGTTCGTCGTCAAAGATTACCATTGTCACCTCTTCATGGTCTTCGATATATTGGCGTATCTCCGCCAGTTTACCTTCGCCAACGAATGTCTTAGGGTTCGGATATTCAAGGTGTTGAATGAAACGACGCACTGGCATTGCCCCTGCTGTCTCAGAGAGGAAGGCCAACTCATCCAGATACTCTTTTGCCTTGGCTTCGCTTTGTTGAGGCGTAACCAAACCAACGAGCAAGGTATTCTCTTCGTATATTTCGGTTTTATTTTCCATAGGTGTGATTTGCGAGTGCAAAGATACCAACAAAGATAGAGATTACACCTATCCTAAGAGCAAAAAAACGCTTATCTTCACGAAGGAAGATAAGCGTCAAGCCTAACGGCTTTGAAAAAACGGATGGAATAATTTATTTATCGTTGTCAACCAATGAACGGTACTCCTCGATTTGGTCAATGATGTTTTGAATACGGTTGCGAGTTTTTTTCAAATATGAGAGACCAAAACCCAATCCGATAAGACCGCCAACCAAACATCCTACAGCAATACCAATTAAGTATTCAGCAGGTTGATCGCCGTTCTGTAAGTAGATTTCCACGCCCAACCATATTAACCAGATTGTCAGCATGATAATCTCTGGCATTCGCATAGTGTACTCTTTACTTTTGGCCAACTGAAGTTTTTCGATGTATGTCAAGAGGTCGGAGTCCATATTCTGGAGAGATTTCATCCATCTGTGACGACGAATAAGACGGAAGAAACTATAGACCATAAACAACACTGTTGCAGCAGCAAAGTAGATTGATGTGTGGAGCACATAGTAAAACTGCAATGGTGGAAAGATGATGGCAAAGAGACCTAATGCAAAGAGGAATTTGTCGTCGTGCAGAATGTTGCCGAGGTTGCGTTCGCGAACACTCTCTATTTTAAGACGTGAGACAAAAGCTTGATTTTCGAGTTTTTGTTTCAAAAGATTGTTTTGCTGACGGAGTTCGTCAAGGATACCGAAGTCGTTTGTTTCCATATTATATAGTGTAAGATTTATTCGTTAGACATGTTTTTGAGTTGCTCGCGAATGCGTACGAGACGAACAGAGACATTCTTGGCACTGATACCAACGATAAGACCAATCTCATCGTAACTGAGGTTTTCCAACCAAAGCATAACGATAGCACGGTCCATAACACCGAGTTTGTTGATGCGGTCGTGCAACATTCTGACTTGCACGGAATCGCGGTCGTTGTCGTTGAAAAGGTCTACATCAATTTCCAGAGGTGTGGTTTGAACAGAACGACGTTTCTTTCTGTCATAGGAGATACATGTGTTCAAACTAACACGCCAGATCCAAGTCTTGACACTGCTCTGCTCTTTAAACCCATTGATTCCCTGCCAGAGATTGATAAGCACCTCTTGGAAGAGGTCGGCTGCCTCGTCGTTGTCTTTGGCAAACATGAAGCAGACTTGGTAG
>CALEJM010000224.1 GCA_937898265.1 uncultured Porphyromonadaceae bacterium | reverse complement strand
CAATAACACCTCTAATGAATCCAAGATACTCAGGAATTAATTCATCGCAGTCGTCCATGATGAAGACTCTTCTGACATATAATTTAAGGTTGGTTTTCTTCTTTTTGGCTTCGAATAAATCGAATGGAGCTCTCTTTGGAACAAATAAGATACCTTTAATTTCTAAGTGTCCTTCCATGGTGAAGTGAATTTGAGCTAAGTGGTCTTCCCAGTCGTTGGTGATGCTTTTGTAGAAGTTGGCATATTCTTCTTTGGTGATTTCTTCTTTCTTTCTAAGCCAGATTGGTTTAGTGTTGTTTACTCTTTCATATTCGTGAGTGATTTCTTTGATTTTCTTTTTCTTCTTTTCCTTTTTGCTTTCGTCTTCGACTTTGGGTGCATCTTCGTCTTTTTTCTCTTCGTCCTTCTTTTCTTCGTCCTTCTTTTCTTCGTCTTTCTTTTCTTCGTCTTCATCGTCGTCGACTTCTTTTTCTGTGGATTTTTCGACGTATAATTCAATTGGGAAAGAAATAAATTCAGAGTGCTTCTTGATTAAGTCTTTTAATTTTCTTTCTTCGAGGTATTCGACACATTCGTCTTTAAGATATAAAATGATTTTGGTTCCTCTTCCTAAGGCATTGCTCTTGTCTTCAAGAATGGTATCCTTGACTACGCTGAAAGTGGAATTGGCAATTGATTCCCATCTGTATTGTTCATCATCATTGTTCTTGGAGACGACAACAACTTTGTTGGCAACTAAGTAGGCAGAATAGAAACCGACTCCAAATTGTCCAATCATAGAAATATCAGCTCCAGCAGAAAGGAGTTCCATGAATTGTCTGGTTCCAGAACGAGCGATGGTTCCAAGGTTGTTGATTAAATCATTTTTGCTCATTCCAATTCCTGAATCAATGATGGTCAAAGTGTTATTGGTTTTATCTGGAATAATCTTAATGAAAAGCTTCTCTTCTTGTGAAAGAACACTTGGGTCAGTGATTGACATGTATCTGATTTTATCCAAGGCATCACTGCAGTTTGAAATCAATTCTCTTAAGAAAATTTCTTTGTTGGAATAGAAAGTGTTAATGATAAGAGAAAGCAACTGATTGATATCTGCATTGAAGTTAAATGTGCTTGTTTCTTCAGATGGAGCTGGTTGTTCTGTACTCATTATTTTATAATGATATTTTGAGTTATTTCGTTGCCAGACAACAAGCCAACCTTAACGACGTAGACGCCAGCGGGAACAGCAGGAAGCATCACATTGGCTACCGGGGCATCAGCATTGACGCCGCAGATTTCCACGCCACTGACAGCATAGACCTTCACGCTGCTGATGATCTCGCCAGCCTCAACACTGAGTTGACGATTGGCTGAAGCGATGCGAACGCCGCTTTCGGCTACGTTGTCAACACCGCTGATGACGCTGATGATGATATTCTGTGTCATTGAGTCGACCTCACAATGGTTGGTAGCTACGAGAGAGACCGTATAGGTGCCAGCTGCGTCGTATTTGTGAGAGACGTTGGCTTGGGTTGAAGTGGTGCCGTCGCCGAAGTTCCATTCGTAGGTCACGCCAGGAGTGTTGAGCGAGGTGAACTGCACGAGGTTGTCGTTGGTTGTAAAGGTAAAGGCGGCATCGGCAGGACGACGTTGCCATTGTGGAAGATTGTCGTAGACCACAGTCTTGGCAGCGGTACGGACGTTAGCAGCTTGAACAGTGCTAATGCCAGATGGGACATAAGTCACTGTAGTTGGGTCAACGCCCCAGATAGCAGCCAAGAAACTGCAGGCAGCTGCATAGGTGCCAATCATCATGGGGTGACTTTCGTCGCCTTGATAGAGTTCGATGTCAGGATAGTTGTCTCTTATATAGTGCCAAACACGGCCGACGGGTGAGACGGCAGCGTTGTTGCTTTCTTTCATCATCATGTAGCGCTCGTAAAGCAGGCTGTCCATGCCCTCGTAGGTGCCGAGCGGTGGATATTCGCTTGCGTTGAATGAGTCGCCGTTTTTTCTGCCCCATGTCATATAGAACACAGGAATAGCGCATGGGCTATATTTGTAGACGCTGTCAACGAGTTGTTTGGCATAAGGGAACACCTCAGCCTGGACTTGTGAGAGCGGGAAGGATGGGTACTGACTTTGCTCTTGGAGAATCACGTAGTCCCAACCACCTTGTTTGATGAGTGCCATAGAGGCGTTGGTGGTGTGACCTCTGAAGGTGCAGCCGCCAGGGGTGTTGGATTGGTATTGAAACTCGATGCCTACGGAAGAGGCTACGTTATAGAGTTCCAAAGGGAGATTGTTGACATCAACATAGCTGTTGCCAATGAAGAGAACGTTGTCAACAGGAAGTGAAGCTTTCTCTTGGGCGAATGTCCAGGAGGCGCAGCAGACTGCGATACTGAGTAAACAAAGACGAAGGAGGTTTTTCATGAGATTGAGAATTGTTAGATTGTTGTGGTGGAATTCTTGTCGCCACCGAGTATTTGCAGTGCCAACTCCACATTTTCTGCATGGACGTGAAGACGTACGCCATTGACAGCACCAAACATGCTGGTGAGTACCGAAGTGCTTTCGTTGCTGAGGAAAGCCTCAACACCGTTTGCATTCAGCACATTGCAGCTGACAACTGCTTCGCTGTAGGACTCAAAAGTTTTGAGCACGACAATTTGTGGGTTGGACATAAAAGAGATGCGGATAAAAAAACACAATAGAGGCTGACGATATGTCAACCTCTATTGCTATAGAAATAAATTAGTCTGCCAATTTGTGAACCACGAGACCAGAACGGAGTTTTGGTTCGAACCAAGTGGTCTTAGGAGGCATGATATTGCCGGTGTCGGCGATGTCGATGAGCTGTTTCATTGAAACAGGATAGAGAGCCAGTGCAACTTTCATCTCACCGTTGTCAACGCGACGTTTCAACTCGCCGAGGCCACGGATACCACCAACGAAGTCGATACGTTTGTCGCTGCGGAGGTCTTTGATGCCGAGGATTTCGTCGAGGATGAGGTTTGAAGAGATGGTAACGTCGAGCACGCCGATTGGGTCGTTGTCGTCGTAGGTGCCTTTCTTAGCTTCGAGGCTGTACCATTCGCCTTCGAGGTAGAGTGAGAAGTTGTGGAGGTGATCTGGTTTGTAGATGTCAGCACCCATCTTCTTAACGTCGAAGTTCTTCTCGAGTTTAGCGATGAACTCAGCAGCTGAGAGGCCGTTGAGGTCTTTAACTACGCGGTTGTAGTCGATGATCTTCAATTGGTTGTCTGGGAAGCAAACTGCCAAGAAGTAGTTGTACTCCTCGTCGCCGCGGTGATTTGGGTTTTGGTTTTTCTTCTCGTTGCCAACCAAAGCAGCAGCAGCGCTACGGTGGTGACCGTCGGCGATGTAGAATGCTGGCATAGCGCCGAAGATTTCGGTGATGCGGTTGTTGACAGCCTCATCGCGAATTACCCAGAAGTGGTGACCGAAGCCGTCTGGAGCAACGTAGTCGTACTCAGGAGCGCCTTCGCATACTTTCTTTACGATAGCGTCGATTTCGTCGTTGTGTGGATAAGCGAAGAATACTGGTTCCATGTTAGCGTTGTTGACGCGAACGTGTTTCATGCGATCTTCTTCTTTATCGCGGCGGGTGAGCTCGTGTTTTTTGATTTTGCCTGTCATGTAGTCCTCGAAGTGAGCAGCTACGCAAAGGCCATATTGGGTTCTGCCTTCCATGGTTTGAGCATAGACATAGTAGCATGGTTTTTCGTCTTGAACCAACCAGCCTTTGTCTTGGAACATCTGGAAGTTAGCAGCAGCTTTGTCGTAAACTTTTGGATCGTGCTCGTCGGTGCCTACTGGGAAGTCAATCTCAGGTTTGATGATGTGGTAGAGAGATTTCTCGTTACCTTCGGCTTCTTTGCGAGCCTCTTCTGAGTTCAACACGTCGTAAGGGCGTGAAGCAACTTGTTCTACAAGGTCTTTTGGTGGACGCAGACCTTTGAAAGGTTTTACAATCATGATTGTTTGTTTTTTATAAATTATGATAAGTTTTATTCTTACATATCAGCCACTAACAAGAATGGCTAATTTGGGTGCAAAGGTAAGATTTTTATTTTGTTGCACGAAGAAAACTACAGACAAAAAAAGGGCGAAAATCGGCTTTTTCGTCCTTTTTCTTTCTTTTCTATAAAAAGCAAGCTCCAAACGCTGTTACAGCATCTGGAGCTTTTGCTTTTTGGGTTAACTGAAGTAACCGCAGATTACTTGTTAACTACTACTTTCTGAGTCTCGTAGCGTGTGCCGTCGAAGATTCTTACGAAGTAGGTGCCGTTCTCAAGATCCTCACAGTTGACTGTGGTGATGTTGGTGTGTTTTGAGTTGTCGGCCTTAACCAATTTGCCTTCAACGTCGAACACCTCTACGCCACAGATTTTGTGGTTTTGGATGTTGAAGTTGGTGGTTGCAGGGTTAGGGAATACAACTGACATGTTGTCGGCTACTACGTTTTCAACGCCTGTTGGGTCGCCGAAGAGGTAGTGGTAGCAGCAGATGTATTGGAGAACGTCGTTGTCGTCGATTGAGAACCATTGATACCAACGTGGTTTGTTGGTGAATTGTGGGAATTGTGGGAAGATTGGTTCTGGGTGGATTGGGAGGATGTAGTCGGCAACGAGTTCGTCGTCGAAGTAGGGGTAGACATATTTGTTAACCTCGGTGTTACCGCGATAGGTAATGTCGGTCAAGCAGTTGCCAGCAGCGTCGTAGGTGTAGCGACGTGTGTTGGTGAGTGACCAACCCATGTTCCAGCCGTAGCTTGCCACTTGGGTGAGGTTGTTGTTGGCATCGTAGGCGTACTCAACTTTGTATGAGTTCTCCCAACCGCTACCGTCCCAGTAGCTGTTCTGTTGAGCCTCTTCTTTGATGAGGTTGCCGTTGGCGTCGTAGTCGTAGGTGCAACGTTCGAAGTCGTTGCCAACCAATGTCATAGAGTGTGAGGTCATACGGCCGTTGGCATCATAGACATAGGTGTAAACGCCTTGAATTTCCATACCGCTGCCGAAGTTGTTGTAGTTGGTACGGGTCAAGCGGTTGCCGTTAGCGTCGTAGGTGTACATTACGTCGCTCACGTGGCGGCACTCACGGTTGATGTACTGGAAAGTAGAGATCTTGGTGATGTTGCCGGCAGCATCGTAGTAGAGAGAGTCCATAGCGTGGATGATACCGTCTACGTCGAGGATATACATGTCAACCATGTTGACACGGTTTTGCTCGTCATAGAAGAAGTAGTGACGCTCGAGGTCGTCATCTGACTTCAAGGTGTGCAAGCGGTTTGGCAAGTAGTCTTGCGCTGCAACAGAGAATACGCCTGCAAAAGCAAGCAATACTGCGAGTAATTGTTTCTTCATTCTAAAAGATTTTATTAAGTTTATGCTGATTTGGGACTTTCACGCCCTAAAGTGTCACTTTAACGGTCGGGAAAATCAGCGGCAAAAGTAGCATTTTTTTTGTTAACTGACGAACTCGTCTACAAGAAAATTTTCCACGTCTCCAAACCACCTCTTCAGGAAACAAAAACGTCTGCCCCTCCAGCAGGAAAGGCAGACGCATTTATAGTATTGTGTTTCAATTATTTCAACACTACAACGTCCTTGATTTCCCAAGTGGCAGCGTTGTTGGCTGTGCTGACATATTTGAAGCCGATTTGGATGGTTTCACCTTTGAAGGCAGCCAAAGAGAGGGCGCCGGAATTAACAAAAGTGAAGTTAGAACCATCAGAATAGTTGGCGAGGTTGAGGTTGGTCCATTCGCCTTCGGCGGTCTTAGCCCAAACGCTCAATTCGCTGGTTGCGTTGCCGAAGAAACGCTCGGCATGAGAGAACGAGAGTGAGCAGTCGGCGTCGGCAGGGAGTTCGATGGCAGGAGAGATCAACCAGCTCTCTGCAGGATAGTTGGTGCTATTGAGGAAGGCTGAAGCTTTCATACATTTGTAGTTTGAAGCGTAAGCCCATACATAGCTGAGACCCTCAGAGAGGTTAACGTCTTGGATGGTGAAGTTGCCGATGCTGTTGAGGAAAGACTCAGAGAAGACGATTCTGCTTGGGTCGGCTGGTTCGTCACCATATTTGTTGCCATTCAATACGGCATAAGTTACGTTTTTCAAGCCTGGTTGTGAGAAGTAGGCGGTCAACTGACCATAGAGGAGCACCTCTTTACCGAGATTCTCGGTGTGATCTTTTACGTTCAAGGCATTGCGGATTGGACCTGTTGGGAGTTGAACAGGGATGCATCTTGCAACGTTCTTTTCGTTGGCATTGTCGGCAATGAGGATGTTGGTTGTCAAGCTGTCGGAAGCGCCAAAGAAAGGAGAGTTTTGGTTGCCGGTCTGGATGTAGCCAACGATGATACCTTTCACGAAAGCCATATCGTTGTTTTGTGTAGCGATGGCAGCAGCCACGTTGTATGGGTCGGCAGCAGTGCCAGCGCCCTCACCATCGGCTGGTTGGTCGCCACCACCGTCTTCAGACACTTTGATGGTGAACTCTTGGGTGGTTGAGATTTTGTTGTTTTCAGCCACGAGGGTTACCTGGAAGTCACCTTCTTCGGTTGGGGTACCCATAAGGGTAGCGGTATTGTTGCCATTGTCGGTAAGGGTCAACCACTCAGGACAGTTGGTGGCAACGATAGTGGTTTTGCCTTCTGGGTTCTCAACGCGAACGGTAGCGGTGTAGCTGTAGACCTCGTTGAGTTTGGCAGAAGTTGAAGGATTGGTGGTAAAGGTTACCACGGTAGGATCCTCGATATTGTTGCAAGCGCCCAGGAAGAGCACGCCAACGAGAGCGAGGAACATCATCTTCATTTTGTTCATGTTTCTAAAGTTTTAATTGTTGTATGATAAATTGTTTACTGATTTAATAGGGATAGACCGGAATCCAAGGAGTGCCGTCGTCTTGAGAGACGAGGTGGAGGTCGGAGAGTCCGCGAATGGTGAGTTGAACGTCGCCGTTGTTACGACTCTTGTCGCGATACCAACCTACGATGGCTACGATGTCGCCACGGTATTCGGCTGTTGGGATTGGGACGTTGGCAAAGCGTGCGTATTCGCTGGTGGCAATGGAGACGTAGCCTCCGGAGCCGTCTTCGATGTCGCGACTCTGCGGATAGCCGATGCCGTTGGTTGAAGGGGCAAAGATTTTCTCGTCGGCGCTCATTGGCTTGCCTTGCGAGTTTTGGTTGAACCATGCGTGACGGATGCAGACGAGACGTGAGTGCATGGTGCGGTCGTGAGCCACGTCTTGGAGGTCGGCAATGGTGAGGGTGTCAATCTTGATGGCTTGGATGTTTGGCATTCCGTTGCAGTGGGCGTTCTGACTCCACATGGCCAACGGCATGCGACCCGGTTCGTAGCCACGTTTCGCCTCGTTGTCGTTGTTGTTGAAGTAGATGGTGCCCAACTGATACATGTCGGCATATTTGCCGAGTGCCATGCCGTTGCAGCGAACGGTTACCACCTGACCCACGGGATAGTAGGCCGAGATGCCGGAGGCGTCGACAGAGACCTTGAGTCCGTACTGTGGATTCTGGAGATCTTGGAGCACGAGGTATTTATAGATATTGCCTTCGGTGTCGTCGCTCACGATGCGGCCCACGATGATGATGTCGTCGCCGTTGGAAGGGATGGTGTCGAGACTGAACAGTCCGGCGTCGCCGCTGTTGGGGCGCACGGGGAAGAGGTCGCCATCCTGCGAGCCGTACTCTGCGATGAACTGCGCAATGGTGTGCGTAGGCATCTGAGGCTCGGAGTTGTCGGGAGCAATAGGTTCAAAGCGGTAGCAGCTGCTGAGGGTCAACGCTGCAACAAGAACCACACTATATATATTATTCCAAATATGTTTAGTCATAGCTCAAGGGGTTTAGAATTTATAGCCTACGTTCAAGAAGAAGTTGACGCCTTGATTGTAGTAGTATTTGTTAGGATACTTGTTGTAGTTGTTGGTCAAGACGCCGTCGGAGGTAACCGGGATACGTCCTTGTTGGAATCCACCTGTCACCATGCGTGTGTTCAAGAGGTTGTTGACACTGAGGTTGATGTTGATGGACTGACTGTTCTTCAGGTAGATGATGTGACCCAATGAGCAGTCGAGGAGGAATCCGCCTTTGAGTCTCTCTTGGGTGCCGAGGGTTTCCAACGCTGGATATTTCTCTCTGACGAACTCGCCGTTGTTGTCGTACTGATCGTACTTCACTTCGCGGTATTTGTCCATATTGCGGGTCATGAAACGTGACGGAGCAATGGAGAGGAAGTTCTTGGTGAGGTAGGAGAGGGAGATGTCGGCAAACCACATCTTAGGATGGAAGAAGCTGAGTTGGGCAGCTACGGCAGCCTGTGGACCAGTGGCAAGGTGGAGGTCCTTGAGTTCTACGACGTCTTCGATATCTTCGAAAGAGCCGTTCTCAGGACTCATCACTCCTTTAGCATTGTCGGTATAGCGGTTGTCGGAGAAGGCGCCAGCGAGGTTGACGGTAAAATACTGACCAGCCTTGACGGAGATGGCAGCCTCAACGCCGCGATAGATTTTGTCGACGCCCGACATGGAGACGTTCGTAAAGGTGCGGTATTCGTCGTTGTAGAAACCACCGAGCTCTACGGCGTTGTTGATGTGGGTCTGATAGAGCGATACCATACCACGCACTTTAGGATAGGAGAAGTGGTAGGAGAGGTCGTAGGAGAGGATGTTTTCTTGGTTGAGACCGTCGATGCGGGTGTCCTTGATGCGTGGTGAGATGTAGGAGTTGTAGGACTCTGGGGCACGCTGTTGGGCAAGGATGTTGGCCAAGATAATGTTACGACCGTTGATACGCCAGTTGACACCGAGTTTCACGCCTGGATCAAGGAAGCGGTATACTCTACCCTTGCCTTGCGAAACGACGCCAAGCACGTGGGCACGTCCGTTTTCCATGTGTCCGTAGCGGTAGAACTGTGTGTAGTCGGCCATGAGGGTGTAGTGGAAGGTGACGTGGTTGAAGTTCCATTCGTTCTGCAACCAAGCACCAGCGCGGAAGGCGTGGATGTTGTAGTCGTAGCCGAAGCGGTCGCCAACGTGAGCCACTGAGTCGTGACCGATGTTGTTGAGGATGATGATGCTGCTGGCATCTGGGAGAGAGCCGCCGGTGAGGTCGCGTTCGGCAAACTGGTCGATATCGATCCATTGGTTGGCACCGAGGAGGTCTTCCACGGTCTTGTAGTGGATGGCATTGCTCTGTTTGAGGTGGAGACCCGCTTGGAGCTTGAGTTTCTCGTCGAGGAAGCGTCCGATGTAGTTGGCGCTGAACATACTCTCTTGGAGGTTGTTGTGACGACGTTCAAGCATATATTTGGCTGAGCCGGTCGGGTTGTTTTCGTTGTTGCGGTAGTTGGCCTGATAGAGGGCGTCCCAGTTGATTTGGGTGATGTCGGGATTACGACTGCTCCACCATTCGGTCATCTGGTCTTGGAGTCCGATGTTGACCTTCGAGGGGTCGAGGGTGCCGGTGGCGTCGTAGTGTCCGTCGTTGAGGTAGCTTGGGAGGAAGCGGTAGTAGTCGGGACGGGGATCTGGGGCGTTGTAGAAGTTGAGCGCCGAGTTGCTGTAGAGGCTGTAGTGGAAGCCAGCACCGAGTTTCAGGAGGTTATCGCGGTTGATCTTGAACTCATAGTTGAGGAGCA
>CALEJM010000223.1 GCA_937898265.1 uncultured Porphyromonadaceae bacterium | reverse complement strand
GAATGGAATTGCGAAAAGAATAATAATTTAAAAAGCGACTAAAAATATTATTTCTTCTTTTGACCATATTTTTGCTTCTTTATCCAAATCCTTCAGTTTCTCTATCCAATGTATCTTATCCATGCAAACAATTATTTGAGAGTTTGTAAATCTTCTATAGCCAGGACGCGTGCTTTATAATAACATCCTGGTTGCGCAGCTACTAATGATTGCGCTTAATAACTGCAAATATAGATAAAAATCGTGAATTATCACCCCAGTATATCATAAAATTACATTTTCGAGCTCAAATCCCCAAGATTACCCACCACTAAAAGCACCATCCCTTTGATGGTGTCTTTGGTGTTGTTTTTAGTTTTTCTTTGATTGCGGGCAGGTGGCTTTCTTGCTGGCGGGGCAAGATGAGCAGCCGCAGCTGCATGAGCCACCGTTGTTTTTGGGTTTCTTGAACAGGCGCATGAGCACCCACACGAGGGCCACAGCCACGATGAATAGTGCGATTACTGTCTGTATCATAGGCCTTGGATGAATGTTGCTGTTTGGTAGAACAAGAATGATATGAGCCATGCCACGCCGGTGGTGTAGGCCATCTCAAATAGCATCCACTTGGTGCCTGCTTCGCGCCTGATGGCTGCCAGGGCTGCGATGCAGGGGAAGTATAGCAGAACAAAGAGCATGAACGAGTAGGCCACAATGGGGTTGAACACTTTGTTGCCATCGCTGTCGGTAGCCGTCTGCAGTTTGGCTTTGAGTGTCGACGAGTCTTCGTCGGCATGTTCGCCAGTGTATATCACACCCATTGTCGACACCACGATTTCCTTGGCGGCGGCACCGGTGAGCACGCTCACCCCCATCTGCCAGTTGAATCCCAGTGGCTCAACAGCGGGCTCGATGGCCTTGCCCATGCGTCCCATGAACGAGTTCTCCACCTGTTGCTGCTGGGTCTGTCCTTCGTGACGGGGGAAGTATCCCAATGCCCACACGATGATGGATGCGGCAAGGATCACGGTACCCATCTTGCGCAGGTATTGCGAGCCTTTGCTCCACATGTGTATTGTGGCGTTGCGTGCAGTGGGCATGCGGTAGGGGGGCAGCTCCATCACAAACTGCGTGTGGTCGTGCTTCAACACTGTCTTGCTCAATAGGATGGCACTGATGGCAGCCATCGCTATGCCCACGAGATAGAGGCTCATGAGTATGACGCCCTGATTGGCTGCAAAGAATGCCGACACGAGCAGCAGGTAGGCCGGGAGGCGAGCCGAGCATGACATGAATGGCACGGTGAGTATGGTGATGATGCGGTCGCGCCGGTTCTCGAGAGTGCGTGTGGCCATGATGGCGGGCACGCTGCACCCGAAACCTATGAGATAGGGGATAAACGACTTGCCGTGCAGACCAATCTTATGCATGAACTTATCCATGATAAACGCCGCACGCGCCATATAGCCCGTATCTTCCAACAGCGAGATAAAGAAGAAGAGAATCAAAATGTTGGGCAAGAACACCAAGACGCCGCCCACACCTGAAATGATGCCGTCGACCAAGAGGTCGTTGAACATACCGGCTGGCATCAGACCTCGAATCCATTCGCCCAAGAGGACAACGCCCTGCTCTATCCATCCTTGCGGATAGGCGCCGATGGAGAATGTGGCCTGGAACATCAGCCAGAGGAAGAGCAGCAACACAGGGATGCCGAGCCAGCGGTTGGTGAGCACCACGTCGAGCGCATAGCCCAACTGCTTCTTCTTGTCGTCGCCGCTTTGATAGGTCTCGCTCAGCGCGCCGCGAATGAAGCCGTATTTGAGGTCGGAGATAATGGTGGAGATGTCGGTGCGATATTCGTGTTCCAACCGCTCGCGACACTGAGTTGCCACCTCTTGAATCTCCTCATGGTTCTGTGCCATGTTCACCGCCTCGCCCATGCTCTTATCGCCCTCAAGGAGTTTGAGCGCAGCATAGCGGTCGCAGTAGATAGGGAGTGAGGCGCCGTGACGGTCGAGCACCTGACGCACCTGACGGATGCAGCGCTCTACGTCCTCGCCGTAGTTGATATGGATATGTTTGGTAACTTGCTCGTTATGTTCGTAGATAGCGATGATGGCCTCCAACACCTCGTTGATCCCCTTTCCCTCTTTGGCCACGGTAGGAACGATAGGGAAGCCGAGCATGGCAGAGAGCTGCTGAAGGTCGAGTTGCGCACCGCTCCGCTCCAGTTCGTCGAACATGTTCAGCGCCATGAGCATCGGCGGGTTCTGGTCGATGAGTTGGGTAGTAAGGAAGAGGTTGCGCTCGAGGTTGCCAGCATCCACCACGTTGAGCACGATATCAGGTTTCTGCTCAGCAAGATAAGAGCGCACATAGAGTTCCTCCGGCGAATACTCGGTGAGCGAGTAGGTGCCTGGGAGGTCTACCATGTGGATGGTGTAGTTGTTGTGGTGGAAGGTGCCAGTCTTGCTGCTGACGGTCACGCCTGAGTAGTTGCCCACCTTCTCGCGCAGACCGGTTGCAAAGTTGAAGAACGAGGTCTTGCCGCAGTTGGGGTTACCCACCAAAGCGACCGTAATCTGTCGACCACGCTCTGCCACCTCGTTGGCCACGTGTTCCTCGATGGTGCCGTTGAAGATATTGTCGGGGTGAGCGCCCTCCTCCAACGAGACGACCTCGATGTTGGCAGCCTCGCTGCGGCGGAGCGAGACGTGACTGCCCATCACCTTGTACTCCACAGGATCGAGCAGCGGTGCGTTCTTCACCACTTCAACCACCTCGCCACGCACGAAGCCCATCTCAAGGATGCGGTGGCGAAAACCGCCGTGACCATGCACCTTGAGGATCATACAGCGTGTATGTTCCTTCATCTCAGAGAGGAGCAGACGGGGCTCGTCGAGGTATTGTGTATGTTCCAATTCTTTCATAATGATTTCTTATAGCAGACTGACCACAAACTGCATGATGGCCATGGCGAGTGTGGAGAGCGAGAGCACTTTCATGTGGGCGTCGAGGGCGGAACCGCCGTGGGTCCACACGAAGTAGACATGGTAGGCAAAGACGGGAAGGAAGAACATGGGCCACCAGCATCCTATCATCGGGAAGAGGACGAAGGGAAGCAGCACGAGCACCGACTGATAGAGTCGCGCCCATTTCGGACCAAGCTTCGACGCCAGCGTCACCTTATGGTGAACGAGATCGCCTGCCATATCACGTATATTATTGAGATTCAGTACAGCAACGATAGGCAGCGCGATAGCCACTGCAGCCACAAAGACTCTCCACGTGAGGTTCTGCGACTGCATGTAATAACTGCCCAACACGCCCAACAGACCGAAGAAGAGGAAGACGCCGAGGTCGCCCAGTCCGTGATAGCCGTAAGGGTGTTTGCCGAGGGTATATTTGACGGCAGCCACGATAGCCAGCACGCCAAGCGCCATGAAGACATAGCTTTGGGTGCAGAACAGTGTGCCGAAAGTCAAGCCGATGAGTACGCCACCAAAGACGAGACTGAGCGCCACGAAGAGCCAGATGCAGTTTTTCATCTGATTGATGGTGATGGCGCCCGACTGCAGACTATATTGCTGACGACCACTCTGTTCGGCGTCAGTGCCCTTCAGTGCGTCACCCAGTTCGTTGGCAAGGTTGGTAAGAATCTGCAGACAGAGGGTGGTGACCACGGTGAACAGGAAGACCCACCAGCGCATCTCGCCACTGCGCAACGCAGCGCCCAACACCACGCCAGCCACAGAGAGCGGAAGGGTGCGGAGACGGAAACTGGTGATATAGGGTTTGATATTCATAGTGCGCGTTATTTTGTGCCGTAGTAAACGGTGGCAATGCCAAAGGTGAAACGGTGCTGATGGACATTGGTGAAGCCTGCTGCACGCAGTTCGTTCATAAAGTCCTCGCCCTGCGGGAAGGCATAGACACTGTTAGGGAGATATTCGTAAGCCGCTTTGTTGCCAGAAATCCAGCCACCCACGGTAGGCATGATCTTCTTGAAGTAGAAGCGGTAGAGCTGTTTCATAGGGAAGTGAGCCGGCTGCGAAAACTCCAGAATCAACACCTCGGCGCCTGGTTTCAAGACGCGGTGCATCTCCTGCAGTCCCTTGGCGCGCTCGGCGAAGTTGCGTACGCCAAACGCACAGGTGCAGAGGTCGAAGCTGTTGTCAGCATATTTCATGTCGGCACAGTCGCCATACTCCAGCACGATGCGGTCCGACAGTCCTTGAGCCTCCACTTTCTTGCGACCCTCAACCATCATTCCTTCGGAGACGTCGGCACCAGTGACACGCTGCGCACCCATCTTGACGAGCTGGATGGAGAAATCGCCCGTGCCGCAAGCCACGTCGAGGACATGTTCGGTGGCTGCAGAGAGGTGGTTCTTCAACGAACGCTTGCGCCACAGTTTGTCGATATTCAGCGAGAAGAGGTGATTAAGTTTATCGTAATCACCTGCTATAGAATTGAATAGATTAGCTATTCCTTTTGCCATTGCTAAGTTGTTGTTTATTGACGATAATAAGGGTACAAAGGTACACTATTTCGGCGGGATTGAGCCTATTTGGCGACATGAAAACGGCAGAGGCCGTCGATGGGCGACTGCACGACCTCGCCAACGGTGATTCCGAGCGGTTGGGCAGCTGCCACGAGATGCTCCTTCAGGTAGTAAGCCACCGAGCCGACGAAGGAGACGGGCACGTCGCGATGCTGCGGATACTGCATCACGTTGCGGCGGAAGAAGGCGGTGAACTGAGCCTCAACGAGGTTTTGGACGTAAGGGTCGTCGAGGTGATAGGCGATGAAGCGGGCGAAGTTGGCGAGGTAGCGGTTGGGTGATGCCTGACGATAGACACGCTCAATGACCTCGGCAGGCACGATGTCGTAGCGCTGGGCGAAGTCGGCACGCAGCGCCTCAGGCATCTGGTGCTTTAGATAGTCAGCCACCAGGAGACGTCCCATCACGGCGCCACTTCCCTCGTCGCCAAGGATGAAGCCGAGCGGCGAGACGTTGTCGGTCATCGCGTTGCCGTCGTAGTAGCAGGAGTTGGAGCCTGTGCCGAGGATGCAGGCGATGCCGGGCTGACGACCGCAGAGGGCACGCGCCGCACCGAGGAGGTCGGAGGCTACGAAGACGCTGGCATGCGGGAAGACGTCGTGGAACACTGTCTCCATCATCGGTATTTTGGCAGGCACGCAGCCCGCGCCATAGAAATAGAGGGCGTCAACCGCCTCGAGGCTGTCGGCAAAAGTGTCGGTGAGGAGTTGCTTCATCGCGTCAGGTGAGACGAAGAAGGGGTTGAGTCCAACGGTCTGAAACGCACGTGGTTCGGCCGACTCCGCACAGAGTCGCCAGTCGGTTTTGGTGGAGCCGCTGTCGGCAATGAGTATCATGTTGATGTTCGTATTTTTTGATAGTGCAAAGATACGAAAAACAAGAGATTTCGAGGCACGTCTCCGTACGGCTTCTTTTTTAGGCAACGAAATAGATAAAATCAAAATAATAATACTATATTTGCGGTTGATAATAATTTAGGGTTAATAGATTCATAATATAGGATAAGTCCATAGCATTGAATCTGTTACATCCACTTTTCAAAGAAGCAGACCGCACAATGCGACGTCTGCACAACTGATATATAGCTACGGAGGCGGCCAACGCTGCCAACAACGTGGCAAAAACACTCTTTTTTCTATGAAAAAAATAAAAAACTACATACATGACAAATCAATGGATTTTCAACGCACCAAGTGCAGAGGAGCAGACAAAGACGCTCCGCCTGGCTGAGCAGCTGAACATCGATTCAGTGCTTACCGGTCTGCTCGTTCAGCGCGGCATTGATTCCATAGATGGGGCACGTAACTTCTTTTGGCCAAAACTTAACCACCTCCACGATCCCTTCTTGATGAAGGATATGGACAAAGCGGTGATGCGCATCGAAAAGGCGCTGGCCAACCGCGAGAAGATGCTCATCTACGGAGACTACGATGTCGACGGAACGACAGCTGTTGCCTTGGTCTACAAGATTTTGAAGAAGTACACCTCCGACATCGGGTACTACATCCCCGACCGCTACACCGAGGGGTACGGCATCTCACGAAAGGGTGTGGAGTATGCTCGCGACAACGGCTACCAACTCATCATCGCACTCGACTGCGGCATCAAAGCTGTGGAAAAGGTGGCGCTCGCCAAGAGCTATGGCATCGATTTCATCATCTGCGACCACCACACTACCGACAGTCAACTGCCTGACGCAGTGGCTGTGCTCGACTCCAAACGCGACGACGACACCTATCCTTACAAGGAATTGTCGGGTTGTGGCGTCGGCTTCAAGCTGATGCAAGGATTCATCCAACGCAATATGCTCGACTTCACCGACCTCAAGAACTGCCTTGACCTCGTGGCTGTCAGCATCGCGTCCGACATCGTGCCCATCACCGGCGAGAACCGCGTCTTGGCGTATTTC
>CALEJM010000222.1 GCA_937898265.1 uncultured Porphyromonadaceae bacterium | reverse complement strand
CTATCAACACACTCAAGGTTGACTTCAAGTTGCGTCAAGAGAATGCTACCAACTCTGGCGTTATCAACGTCGGCGTGATGAGCAATCCTAACGACTTCTCAACCTTCGAGCTTGTTCAGACCGTTTCATGTAACGCTATCTCAACCTTCGAGAACTTCAGCATCATCATTGCTGATGGCGGCGTGGTTGGCAACAACAAGGTAATCGCCTTCGAACAGGTGACACCATCCGACAATAACTACTGGTACTGGATGGACGACGTAGTTGTTTCGCTCGTTCCTGCTTGCTCTGCTCCTGGCGTGAGCGTTGACCTCGTAAGCTCAACTTCTGTTGACGTCACCATCGCTCCAGGCAACGTGGCCGACACCGTATTCGAATATGTGCTCTGCCCAAGCACCATAGCGGCTGTGCCTCCATTTGCTACTGCTATCGCTCGCGACACCGTAGACCTCAGCGGTCTTGAGTTCAGCTTCAATGCTCTCACCTCCAACACCGCCTACAGCCTCTACGCTCGCGCTCTCTGCGGCACCGAATGGACTCGCAACGACTTCACAACACCAGCTTCTTGTGCTGCTCCTGATGTGAACGTTGTGTTCGGCAACGGCAACCTCTACATCACCCTCAACCCAGCCAACCCAACCGACAGTGCATGGGAAGTTGTGGTGAACGGTAACGCCAACGATACCACTGGCTCTATCTTCCGTCAGGTGGTAACATCAAACAGCGTGACCGTGCCTGCAAGCTATGCTTCTACCTTCCATATCCACGCACGCACCTCTTGCGGCGACGATTGGAGCGCATGGGCTGCAACGTCTATCACCACCCCTTGCGGTGTTGTGACTTTGCCATTCGCCGAGACCTTCAACACCATGCCACCAAGCTGCTGGAGCCGCTACTCTGGCTTGATCAACGACGTGATGGCTGGTACGGCTACCCTCACCACCACCACCTCTGGCTGGTTGGCTAACTCAACCTACTGCTGGCAAGATCCTCACGCCAAAATCAATATCTATGGCACTACCTATAAATATTGGTTGGTAACACCTGAGATCTACATCGACACCACCGCAGTCTTGAGCTTCGACCTCGGTCTGACCAAGTACGCTACTTCCGACCCAATCCTCGATCCAACGTCTCAACAAGACGACCGCTTCGTGGTGGCTGTGTCACGCGACGGCGGCAACACCTGGACCACCTCTGGCATCGTGGCTGAATGGAACAACACCGGCTCTTCACACGTCTACAACCAGATTGCAACCACTGGCGAACGCGTTGAGTTGTCACTCGGCAACTTCGTCGGCGACACCATTAAGATTGCGTTCTATGGCGAGTCTACCGTTTCTGGCGGCGACAACGACCTCCACCTCGACAACGTCAACATCACGGCTATCCACAACATCGTTGATCTCACAGACAATATCTGCGACGGCTACAACTACGTGGGCCAAGGCTTCAACATCTCAAGCAACGAGATTAGCCTCGGCGGCAGCAACGTGTTCACACGTCTCGTGGCCGACACGATGTATCGCCTCACCCTCAACGTGATGCCTTCTGCCGAGATCGAGATCAACGACTCTGTATGCTCAGGCAACCTCCCTTACACACTCTACGGCTTCAACGTCTCTGCTTCAGGCACCTACCACCGTTACCTCAACACTGCGGCTGGCTGCGACTCTATCGTCACACTCAACCTCGTGGTTAAGAACGGCTACACCGACAGCGAGACCGTGACCGTCTGCGCAAGCGCCCTCCCATACCTCTGGAATGGTCAGAGCCTCAACGCAGCTGGCACCTACACCCACACCGTGGCTGGTCCTGGTGGTTGCGACAGCATCTACACCTTGACACTCGTAGTCAACCAAGACAAACAGACCACCGAGAACGTGGCTGTCTGCGACAACGAGTTGCCTTATCTTTGGAATGGTCAAAGCCTTACCGCTGCAGGCAACTACACTCATACCGCCGCTGCTCCAACGGGTTGCGACTCGCTCTTTAACCTCCAACTCATAGTCAACAACGGTTTCTACCAGACTGATTCCGTAGTGGTTATGGATGCCAACGAGTTACCTTACGAATGGAACGGTAACAGCTACTCAACGAGCGGCACCTACACCATCACAGGTACGACAGCCACGGGTTGCGATTCTATCTTGACACTTGTCTTGGATGTGCGTGTGGGTCTTGACTATGTTGAAGATGGTATGTTTGCTATCTCACCAAACCCTGTTCGTCGTGGTGGCAATGTTCGTTTGGATGTTGCCTTGAACGAGTCAGACCGTGAAGGTCTTGTAGTGGAAGTCTTCACGTCCAACGGCAAACTCGTCAGCCGTCTCGAACCAAAGGAGCAACCTTTGACCATCACGATGCCAGATATAGACGGACTCTATATGGTCCGACTCACCACAGGCACTGGTCGCGTGATGTACGGCAAAGTAATCGTTCGCTAAACAACGATAACGATCCCCCTTTTCCCTCTCCCCTTAATGGAGAACTGGAGAGGGTCTCTAGCCCCGCTTACCCAAGCGGGGCTTTTTGCTTATAATAGTCCCCAAAATTTTGACAACCACAATAATACAAACATTATTGTGGTTTTGTCGTCTTAATGCCCTTTGAGACGGTCACGGTGTCCCAACCTTGAAATGTTAGAAGTGGATACTCCTCGTCGAACCTCGTTTGCTTGTAGCGTTGACCGGGCAACTCTTCATAACGGTTGAGTTTGCAGAGGTCGTGCAGCAAGGTGACCACAATGATGCTCTTAGGGTCAACGTCCTTGGCTGCTCCCTCCTTGTCATTCTCGTAAATTCTTGAAGCCTCACGATAGGCGAGGCCGCCGTAGAAGCTGTTGTGGCGACTCTTCGAGGCAGGCTGGGTGAAGTAGTTGTTTGCGTCAAGATAACTCACGAGGTTGTCGACACCTTTTCGTCTGGTGCTTTAGAGCAAACGGATGATTTCTACTCTGTTCTAGGCTACTATAGCCTCTGAAAGTTGAATGTAGTACTTGTCCTTTCTCACTGTTAGTTATATAGTTTTTCTGTTTAACTCTGCTTGATTGCCTTTCTGCTACCAATATAATGCAGAATATCCCAAAATCTTGTGTCAACATTGAAAAAAATAATTGACAAAATATTTTTCTTCTTTCATGGAAATTTGTATGTTTGCGACTGCGTTCAAATAGGGAAATAACAACACTAACTAAGCATAAATAAACATCATGAAGAAAATCATCATTTTAATGGTTCTGGCGCTCTGTGTCGCAGCTTGCCAGAAGAAACAACAAGAGGCTACGCAAGAGGCCAAACCGACAGCCAATGTCCAGATCAAAGAATATGGTATCATCGATTCGTTGGACGAGACATGTCGCCAGCTCTATCTGATTCTCGCCCAGAGTTATCCCGCAAGAGAGGAGAGAAACCTTGACAATATCCTCACCTGGGCCGACAGAACTCAGGATGAGTTTCTGAAATACGAGTCGTCTATTGGGTTCAATGAAGACGAGGCATTCGATGATTATATTCGCTGTCTGAAAACATTGCAATACTTCTACGACAACATCGATTCCTTAGATGAGTTAGCCTACTCCACCGCCGACATTGTGGATATTGTCCACATGAAACTCCCCATCACAGAGTATTATGCCGCAACAGTAAGCAACATCATCTTAGAGGACGACACCACTTTCTATAAAGAGATGGAGGCTTGGTGGGAGTTCAAACAATGCTGGGAGCAGTATGTCAGTCTATGGGCGAGGGCGAGTGTCTATGGAGGTAGCATGATGTCGTGGTATGGTGGTGCGGCAATCGTCCCTGTAAGGGAACTGCGTGGCGACGACCTCATCCGAACACTGGCCACCATGCGGGACATCCCCAACCACGACCAGCCAGACAAAGAGCAGAAAGCCCCGTCTCTGGCAAAGGCCGACCAAGAGTTTCGCCAATGTGTAGCCGACATCGTTCGCGGCTTTGAGAACTGGTATAACTCCAAACAGTTCATTCCGGAAGATGAGTACTCCCGAAAAGGTTATGGCGAGTTGCTCAATGAGGCCATCGAACTGAAGAATCAGGTGCTGGCCAGTTATAAGAAGTGGTATCAGGTGCGCACGACGCTCGACCTCAATTACGATATTTATAAAACGTTGAGTCACGGACAATTCACCAAATCGTTCTATGACCGCCGTACTGCTTGCCTGATTCAAGACCTCACCGGGCAACTGATAAACGGAGACTATTGGTGGATCAGTAATGAGGAGGATGAATGATAGTAATCATTCTGTTCTCGCTGGCAATCATCTTGCACGAGCTCGGACATCTCGTAGTGGCGAGGTGTTTAGGAGTTCGCGTTGAGCGCTTCAGCCTCTTCTTTGACCCAGGATTTTGCTTGTACAGCACGGGTAAACGTTTTGAAACAGACTATCGTATCGGTTGGTTGCCCTTCGGAGGTTACGTCCGTTTTGCCATCTCGGAGGGTGATCATCAACCCTCATGGAGCATCTTAGGTCAGCGCCCATGGAGGCGCATCGTAATCTATTTGGCGGGCGTTTTCGTGAACCTTCTGCTGGCTTGTGGGTGTATGTTCGCATTTGTCAGAAACTACGTGTTGCCCGAGTCTCAATACTCCAACGTCTACGTGATGCAGAAGGCTGGTGAACTCTCGGTCTTCAGTCTGAATTCATATCGTCTCGACATTGTCGACTTATATCTCCCCGAAAGATTCCGAAGCACCGACGACGACAGCTACAAATTAGATTTGCCGGAGGGTAATCATCTTTGGGAAGCGCTTGGTTCCGATGAGGATTACGAACAAAGCGAACCCGAAGACGGATACACAAACCGTTTCTTTCCTTCTAAATGGACAATTAGTCGCCGCGATTTGAAACCGAACAGACTGCTTTGGAAATTTGCCAATTTGAATTTGCTTCTTCTTTTTTTCAATCTGTTGCCCATTCCGCCACTTGACGGCGCACAATGTCTTTTCTCGTTGTACGAGATGATTTTTCGAAGACCCGTCAACGAAAAACTCCAATTGGTTCTCGTTTTGGCGGGAGTCGTTCTCCTTTTCGGAATGCTCGGTTTCGATATTCTTTCTGACGTTTTTCATTATATCAAATCGTTCGTTACACATTGTATAATACCTTAGTTGAGGCTGAACTGCCTTTTCTGCGTTTTGGCACGAAAAAATCAAAAGAAAGTTGTTTTGGCATAGATGTGGTATAATAACATTGTGTATATTTGCATTAGCAAAAATAGGCAAGGCAAACTAACATAAACATCATAAAATATGGCAATTAGCAACTCCCTCTCTTTAGGCCAAACCCACAGTCAGACGCAGTCGCAGGGACAACGACAGCAGTGGTCGACTACGGTCATCATACGAACTGCCACCAAGTTGGGCATGTCTCAGTGGGCTTACAGCGACCACCTCAACGAGACGCTGGGCAATAACCCTGCCGCCGAGATTGAAGAGTATGATGGTGCGGATGCTATCAACAGTATTGACGATATCACCGCCGATCGCGAGATGTTTGAGTCTGTGGGCATCAACTCCGACTACTATCAGCAGGTGTTTGATGCGTTGAATAGCGAGACTTGTATCGGTCGACCCGTTCGTAGCACCCTGGGTTCGTCGGGCGGAGAAGACGTAGAGAGGCAGTCGCAACATGCTGTGGAACAAACCTTCTCGGACCGTCTCTTGGAACAGGTGATGGTTGAAGACGGCAACCTCCGTGCTGCGTTGGAGTTTCTGATTTTCTCGTTGGATGAACGCGGCTTTCTGACCCGTTCGTTAGGTGACCTCGCCTACAACTTCGTGGAGCAGCTGTATGAAGATTACGACTACGCCTCTTCGGAAGATCAAGATAGGATGTTTGATGAGTCGCTCCGTCTGTTGGAAGAGGCTCGTCGTACACTGTTAACCTTTGAGCCTAAAGGTGTTGGAACAAGCTCCGTGTCGGAGTGTCTGTTGCTACAACTGAAGAGTCATCCTCAAGACGAGGTGACCGAGTT
>CALEJM010000221.1 GCA_937898265.1 uncultured Porphyromonadaceae bacterium | reverse complement strand
GGTCTCGATATAACGACGGGAAGCCTCAGCGTAGAGGGGGTCGAAGGCAAGCGACGATTTGCCGCTGCCACTCAAGCCCGTAACGACTGTGAGTTTATACAGCGGAATGGCTACATCGACGTTTTTCAGGTTGTTGACCCTTGCGCCATGCACCGTGAGCCACGGATTGGTGGTGGCTTCTATCGTTTGTACTTCTTGAGTTTTCTTTCCCATCGTTTGCCTATGTGAGATTTAGCCGACAAAGATACTGAAAATTTTCGGGAGAGCACCCAGCAAAACGGAAGAAATACATATTTATATTACCATTTAAAGAAGAAAATCCCGTACTATCGGAGATGACAGTACGGGATTTCTTTGTCGGGGGCAACGGGGAGTGCTACCTAAAACCGACACTATTTCTTACGCCAACGGATGATTTTCTGGGCTAATTTGAAGCCCAAGGCAAAGAGTCCGAGGGGCGTTTTCTTACGTGAGAAGCCTGTGACATAGCTCACTGTGCGTCCCATCATGCCCAGGACAGAGAAGGAACTGCGCACTCGGGTCACGTCGTTTCTCAATATGTTCTCCTTGACGGCTATCTCATGACGCAACGAAGACTTCATGCGAACGATGTCTTCTGAGGTGCGTATCTGACTGAAATCCATATTGTTCATACCTCTTCTGTGGGTTCTGTGGTTGATGGTTCCATCGTTTCTTCTTCGGCAACGGGTTCTTCTTGCTCTTCAGGTTCTTGAGCAAAGAGGATGGCGCTGAGTTTGGCGATGATAGGGTTAAGGAAGAATTGCTCTTTCTTGCGGAACAAGAGGACAAGGAGCAGCACGAAAATCAGACCGATGATGCACAATGGCCAGCCCATGCCGCCAAAGAGGGGCTTGAGTGCGTAGGCCAAAGCCAACGAGAAGTAGACGAAGGCCGAGAGTCCAAGCACAAGGGCAATGATGACGACCAGGAGAAAGGCGATGATACGCGAGAGTTTCTCCAGAAGTTCCAGTTTTAGCAAATCGTAGCGCATGCGGGCGTACTGCTTTGCATCGTTAAGAAGACGTTGATACTCTTTGTTTTCCATTGTGTTCACTTAAAGGGGGGGGTCTGAGGAAAAGAGCAAGCCTGCCCGCTACGTGCGACTCACGAGTCGAGGTGAGCCAGACAGGCTTGTGTCTTTTGGTTAAGGAGGGGTTGGCTTAGAGGCGTTCTTCGTCGATAGCGTCTTCTACAGCCTGCTCCAAATCGTCGCCACTGAAGCCAAGTTTCAATTTGCCTTTCACTTTGGCAACGAAAGCTTCGAGCTCTTCTTTGCTCATGATTACGCCTTTCTCCTTCAACATGTTGATGATTTTAGCGCGAGTGTTGCTGCCACTGTCTGGTGCGAGCAAGATACCAGCCAATACGCCTGCTGCGGCGCCGCCGATAAATGCAAAGAGATGAGAGAGTTTCATAATTGTTTCTCCTTTTTGTTTATGATTGTTGAATATAATGTTATTTCTTTTCGAGTTTGGCCATGAACTTCGCCATGTTGATGACGAAACGTTCGTGGGTGGCTTTACCGATTTCTTCGTTCGCCTCGTTGTAGCAAACGATGTTGAAGAGGGTGCGACGACCTTCTTGTTCAACGATTTCTGCAACGCAGCGGATCTTTTCGCCAACGGCAGAGGCTTTCATGTGTTGAACGTTGATGGCTGTGCCAACGGTGCTCATGCCCTCTTCCAGCGGAATCATCTCAAGGGCGGTATTCTCCATCCATGCAATCATGCAAGGGGTTGCCAATACGAGGGCAGTGCCTGAAGCAAAGCGGGCAGCGGTGTCGTTCTCGGTGACGGTAAAGAGTTTTTCGTGTGTCATGTATGTGTCTTATTTTATGTTTGCAATACGTTTGATTTCCGCAATGATGGCTTCGGCAAAGCGGTCGGCCTGCTCTTTGGTTGGCGCCTCGGAGTAGATGCGGATGATTGGCTCGGTGTTCGACTTGCGGAGGGGAACCCAACCTTGTGGGAAGTCAATCTTCACGCCGTCGATAGTGTTGAGTTTGAACTGTTTGTAGCAACCTTTTACGACAGCCAACACGCCGTCGACGTCAATCTGAGGGGTGAGCTGTATCTTGTTTTTCGAGATGTAGTAGTTAGGCAGTTTGGCGCGAATCTCTGATGGTTTCTCGCCGCGCTTCACCATCATGGTGAGGAAGAGAGCAATGCCTACAAGGGCGTCGCGACCATAGTGCGACTCTGGGTAGATGACGCCGCCGTTGCCTTCGCCACCGATGATGGCGTTGGTGGCTTTCATCTTCTCCACGACGTTCACCTCGCCTACGGCAGCAGCAGCGTAGCTTCCGCCATGTGACTCGGTCACGTCGCTGAGGGCGCGACTGGAGCTGAGGTTGGAGACGGTATTGCCTGGGGTGTGACTTAAGACGTAGTCGGCCACAGAAACCAAGGTATATTCTTCGCCGAACATCTCGCCGTTCTCGCAGATGATGGCCAGACGGTCAACGTCAGGGTCAACAACGAAGCCGACGTCGGCTTTCTCTTGCTTCACCTTGGCAGCGATGTCGGTGAGGTGCTCTGGGAGCGGTTCTGGGTTGTGAGGGAAACAGCCGTTAGGTGTGCAATATAACGGGAGCACCTCTACGCCCATAGCCTCAAGGAGTTGTGGGATAGCGATGCCGCCAACGGAGTTGACGCAGTCGCAAGCCACGCGGAGGTGGGCATTTCTCACAGCCTCAACGTCTACGAGTTTGAGACTCAAGACTTGGTCGATATGTCGTTGGGTGTAGTCGTCGATACGTTTGTAGCGACCGAGTTCCTCTACGTCAGCAAACTGGAAGTCGTCGCGCTCAGCAATGGCAATGACTTCTTCGCCTTCGGCTTTGTTGAGGAACTCACCTTTTTCGTTCAGCAGTTTCAGTGCGTTCCACTGTTTTGGGTTGTGACTGGCAGTGAGAATGATGCCGCCGTCGGCCTGTTCGCCCGTCACAGCCAACTCAGTGGTTGGGGTGGTTGCCAAACCGATATCGGTAACGTGGCAGCCGCAGCCAAGCAGGGTGCCGATAACGAGATGGCTCACCATCTCGCCAGAGACACGGGCGTCGCGACCCACCACGATGGTGCAGTCTTTCTTGCCACGTTGCTTCTGTATGGTGGTGGCATAGGCAGCGGTGAACTTGGCGATGTCTACGGGAGAGAGTCCCTCGCCAACAGCTCCGCCGATGGTGCCGCGAATGCCTGAGATGCTCTTAACTAATGTCATAATTTAATTATTTAGGAAGAACCAAAAACGTGATTTTGTAAAGATAAGGGGTCAGAGTGGTCTGGGTGGTAGCCCAACTGAATCCTTTGTAGGATGGCACGATGACCTGAGCCACGGCGTTGCTACGTTGCATCATGCGGAAGGCTGCATTCCAACCCTCGCAGGTGGTCTGACCAGTATAGCCGCCGTAGGTGATTTCGATAGGATATTCGAGGTCCATCGTAGTCCAGTAGCTCTCTACAACAGGGAACTCTTCGAGGGTCGACTGGATATAGCGCACTTGGAGTTTTTCTCCTGTGGTGATGGTGTCTCCTTCGCCTTTTTGGTCGAGGCGGAAGTAGATATCGTCTTTCTCGGAGTAGTAGAATACGCCATCTTCAAAGACAGAGTCGGCAGGAAATTCTGTGACCACGGTGTAGTTGTTTTGGTCGATGAATTTCTGAATCTGCTTTTTCTCTTGCTCCAACTGTTTGGCGTAGTTCGTTGAACTTTCGCAACTTACGAAAGCCAGCGCCATAAGCAATGCTGCTAAGATATATTGATTTTTCATTGTTTGAGTTATTATTTTCAGTTGTTCCCAACGGGGTACAATTCGTGGCAAAGATACGATTTTTTCTTGTACTTTCGTTTTGTACCATTATTTATTTGTATCGAACTGCAATATTAACCTTTCCTTCGGCAAAAAGACTATATACATTCCATGTTGTTTTTATGCCAAAACTCAAAAAAGAACTTTGCAAAATGAAAGGGAGTGTTTCTACAAGATGATAAAAGGATGCAGAACGGAAGATGGTGTTTCTATCACAAAAACGGCGGCAACGAAATGGTGGAAGAAATCTTGGTAAAATGGATGGAAGATGGATAAATGGTTGGCGGATTTTTTATGATAGAAATGCACGATGAGAAATGGATTCGCCCATTTTTATCAGAAAAATGGATGATGCCAAATGGAATGAATTTGTTGTTGGAGAAAATTTGCTGGCGGGAAAATCCACCGCCGAAGTTGCAAGCAAGAAAACGCTATTTCTTTGAGAGTTGCTGACAAACGGCTTCTTCGTGGATGAGTTCCATGACCTGTTTGACGAAGTCTTCCGAGAGTCCGAGGGCGGCAGCTTCGCTCATACGACGTTGCAGAATCTGGTTGTAACGCTCTGTCTGCAAGACGGGTGTGCCTTCGCGTTTCTTCAGTTCACCAACCTTACGCACAATCTCCATACGCTCGGCAAGGAGACGGAAGAGTTCGCTGTCGTGCTGATCGATGTCGGCTCGCAACTGTGCCAGTTCGGCATCTTTGACGATGGCACGCTGTTTGAGATTCAACGCTTGAAGAAAGGCGTTAAACACCTCGGGCGACAACTGTTGGGCGCTGTCGCTGAGAGCGGAAGCTGGGGCATTGTGCACCTCTATCATCAGTCCGGAGAATCCCATGTCGACAGCTTGATGGGCAACGGTCTCCACGAGGTCGGCACGACCGGCGATATGGCTGGGGTCGCAGAGCATCGGGATGTCGGGCATCTGACGGCGGAATTCAATAGGGATGCGCCACAGTGGGGCGTTGCGAAAGGTGGTCTCCTCCAAGACACCGAAACCGCGATGAACGGCAGCCAACTGCTCTACTCCACTGTTTTTCAGACGTTCTACGGCACCGCACCAGAGCTTTACGTCAGGCACCATAGCGTTTTTGACGAAAACAGGAACGTGGCTACCACGGAGCGCTTCGGCAATCTCTTGAACGGCG
>CALEJM010000220.1 GCA_937898265.1 uncultured Porphyromonadaceae bacterium | reverse complement strand
ATGCGCATCTGGGCCACGCACGCCCCGCCATCCCCTTCGATATCCTCTAACGCTATCTCACCCATCTCGGCTATAAAGTGCGCTATGTGCGCAACATCACCGACGTCGGTCACCTCGAACACGATGCCGACGAAGGCGAAGACAAGATAGCAAAGAAAGCACGTCTTGAGGAGTTGGAACCAATGGAAGTAGCGCAATACTACACCCGTCGTTTCAATGAGGCGATGACCAAACTCAACGTCCTCTCACCAAGCATCGAACCACACGCCACTGGCCATATCATTGAGCAACAGGAGTTGGTGCAGCAGATTCTTGACAACGGATATGCCTACGTTTCCAACGGCTCCGTCTATTTCGACATCGAGAAATACAACAACGACTTCAAATACGGCATCTTGAGCGGTCGTACCTTGGAAAATATCAAAGACGCCAGTCGCGACCTTGCCGGCGTTGGCGAGAAGAAAAACCAAGCCGACTTCGCCCTCTGGAAGAAAGCTCAGCCAGAGCACATCATGCGCTGGCCATCCCCTTGGAGCGATGGTTTCCCTGGATGGCACTGCGAGTGCACCGCGATGGGTCGCAAGTACCTCGGTGAGCAATTCGACATCCACGGTGGCGGTATGGACCTCATCTTCCCACACCACGAGTGCGAGATTGCCCAAGCTCAAGCATCCATGGGTCATCAGGCCGTGCGCTATTGGTTGCACAACAACATGATAACCATCAACGGCAAGAAGATGGGCAAATCATTGGGCAACTTCATCACCCTCGAAGAACTCTTCAACGGCTCCCACCTCGACGCCGAAGGCAAAGAGATGTTGGCTCAGCCATACACCCCAATGACCATCCGTTTCTTCATCCTTCAAGCACACTATCGCAGCACCCTCGACTTCAGCAACGACGCACTCATCGCAGCCGAGAAGGGCTACCAGCGTTTGATGGAAGCCTATGCCCGTTTGAAGAAACTCACCCCATCTGCAACCTCAACCGTTGACGTCAAATCCTTACGCGACAACTGCGAGGATGCCATGTGCGACGACTTGAATACCCCTATCGTCATCTCCTATCTCTTTGAAGCCGTGAAGGCAATCAACAGTGTGGCAGCCGGCGACGACAAAATCTCTGCCGACGACTTGGCCGAGTTGAAAGACGTGTTCAAAACCATGGTAGAAGACGTGCTTGGTCTGACAGCTCCTGAAGAGGCTGCCGGCAATAGCAACAACGACGCTTATCGTAAAGCTGTTGACCTCCTCCTTGAGATTCGTAAAGAAGCCAAAGCCAACAAAGACTGGGCAACCTCCGATAAGATTCGCAATCAGTTGGCCGAATACGGCTTCAATATCAAAGACACCAAAGACGGTGTAGAATGGAGTCTGTAACAAAACGACATATTCACATCGCAAAAACCCTACTACTCCTCGTGGTGGGGTTTTGCCTCTTTGCTTGCGGTGAGCCCGTTGAGAAGAAACACGTCTCAGGCGGGTGGCTCAACATAGGCTCGGAGCGCATCACTCTCTCTTCAGCCCGTGTGGGTAATATGGGGGCCGACGCTCAGGAACTCCGCCGCTTGGAACTCTCCCTCTGCGCTTCCACCATTGCACAAAACGGTATCTCCACCACAGGTTCAGGTGCCGTCCTCTTCTTCAACCTCTATAGCGCTACCGACTCGCTTGAAGACGGCATCTATAACTTCGAAGAGATGGCAACGGAGGCCGTTTGCGACAGTGCGACCCTTATCATCTATCCTAAGAGTCAGGGCGATACCGTTATCCATCGTGTGACAAGCGGTTTCGTTCAGGTAGCCTCGCAAGAGTGGGGTAAGCAGATTGATTGGCACATGCTCACTGCAACGGGCGACAGTCTCGTTGGTCGTTATACCGGTCAAGTATTCTACAACAAACACTTCGATGCAGATACCGTCGGCACCTTGGCCATCGACACCTTGAAGATTGCGCTGCAACGTGCCAACGTAGTCTACTGGGGTGAGTTTTTCCAAGAAGGCATCAACTACTACGAATACTACTTCTACTCCACCGATATGCGCCACACCGATGTCGGCAAAATCTATAGCGGCACGATATTTGTGCTTGGTGTTCACAGCACTTCGCCCGACGGACCCTCCGACGGCGTTTATCCAGTGAGCAAGGAGTTTGAAAATCAAACCATCTATTATGGCAACAAACGTGGAACATCGTTCTGGGGTACCTATTGGGTGCGCTACGCCAACGGCAACTCACAGTCGAGGGGCAACATCTCCAAAGACAGTGTGAGAATCAGTCGTCATGGCGATGTCTACCGTTTTGATTTCCAATTAAAAGACCAGATGGGCAACATAGTTGACGGCACCTACGAAGACGAAGTGACGCCACTCACGTTCCCCGAACCCAAACCACTCAAATAACAAACCCTATGCATACAAAAGAAGAAAAGATGGCGGCTTTTGGTCGTCTGCTTGACGTGATGGATACCCTACGTGAGCAATGTCCTTGGGATCGCAAACAAACCTTCGACTCTCTTCGCTGCAACACCATCGAAGAGACCTACGAGTTGGCTGAGGCTGTGAGCAATCACGATATGGACAACATCAAGAAGGAGTTGGGCGATGTGTTGCTTCACATTGTTTTCTACGCCAAGATGGGCTCGGAGCAAAACGCCTTTGATGTGGCTGATGTATGCAATAGTTTGTGCGAAAAACTGATATTCCGTCATCCTCATATCTACGGCACTGCCAAGGCGGAGACCGACCAAGACGTTAAAGAGGCTTGGGAGCAGATCAAACTGAAAGAAAAGGACGGCAACAAAACCGTGCTTGGTGGCGTTCCCGACGCACTGCCCGCACTCATCAAAGCTCACCGTATCCAAGACAAAGCACGTAACGCCGGTTTCGACTGGGACGAGCGCTCTCAGGTCTGGGACAAGGTGAAAGAAGAGATTGCAGAGTTCCAGGGCGAGATTGAAGGCATGGACGCCAACCGCATGGAAGGTGAGTTTGGCGACGTGATGTTCAGTCTGGTCAATGCCGCCCGTCTCTATAAAATCAATCCCGAAAACGCCTTGGAGCGCACCAATAAGAAATTTATCCGTCGCTTCAACTATATAGAACAGCAAGCTAACCAGCAAGGCAAAAAACTCAGCGAGATGACTTTGGCTGAGATGGACGCCTTGTGGAACGAAGCTAAACAGCAAGAGAATCAATGATGAAAACCCTCACCGTATACTGCTCGTCAAGTAATCAGTTGGACTCCGTCTACGTTCAGGCTGCCGAACAGTTGGGTGCCATTATCGGCTCCAACGGCTGGCGCTGCTGCAACGGCGGCGGTTCGTTCGGACTGATGAAGACTGTGACCGACAGCACCCTTGAGCATGGCGGCGAAGTGGTGGGCGTCATCCCGCAGTTCATGATTGACAACGGATGGTGTCACCAACAACTCACCGAAGTGGTGGCCACCGACACCATGCACCACCGTCAAGAGGCCATGCACCGTATGAGTGATGCTTTGGTGGCGTTGCCTGGCGGTTGTGGCACCTTCCTTGAACTCATAGAGTCAATCACCTTCAAACAACTCGGTATCATCAGCATGCCGATTGTGATTC
>CALEJM010000219.1 GCA_937898265.1 uncultured Porphyromonadaceae bacterium | reverse complement strand
CTGTCTGCTCAATGGAGAACCTTGACCCCGTAGGCGTCCACACAGGTGACTCAATCGTTATCGCACCTGCTGTAACGCTTTCCGATAAAGAGTATCAGATGCTCAGAACAGCTTCACTCAACATCATTGAGGCGTTGGGCGTAGAAGGTGGATGTAACTGCCAGTTCGCACTCAACCCTAATTCATTTGAATATGCTGTAATCGAGGTTAACCCGAGAGTTTCAAGATCTTCAGCGCTCGCTTCCAAGGCTACAGGTTATCCGATTGCCAAGGTTGCCACAAAGATCGCTATCGGTTACAGACTCCATGAAATCGTTAATGCTGTCACAGGTCATACATATGCTGCATTTGAGCCTGCTTTGGACTATGTGGTAACAAAGATTGCCCGTTTCCCATTCGACAAATTCGTTGATGCCAACAACAGCCTTGGCACTCAGATGAAGGCTACTGGTGAGGTGATGGCCGTAGGTCGTACCCTTGAGGAGAGCCTCCTGAAAGCCGTTCGCTCTTTGGAGACAGGCGTTTGTCACATCTATCTGAAGAAATTCGACGATTGGTCAACCGACGACCTCTTGCAATATATCAAGACTCCAACCGACGACCGTCTCTATGCGATTGCTCAGTTGATTCGTCTGAATGTCGACTTGGGTATGATTTACAACAATACCAAAATCGACTTGTTCTTCCTTGAGAAATTCAAAAACATTGTTGAGGAAGAAAAGGTGTTGAGAGCGAATCCATTTGATGTAGAGGTGCTTCGCGAAGTCAAGAAGATGGGCTTCGGCGATAAATATATCGGTCAGGTTTGGGGAACCAACGAACACGAAATCTTCCGCTTGAGAGAGAAGAACAATATCTTCCCAGCCTATAAGATGATTGATACTTGCGCCAGTGAGTTCAGCTCTTATGTGCCTTACTTCTACTCTTCTTATGAGAATGAGAATGAGTCATTGGTTAGCGAGAAGAAGAAAATCGTCGTGCTCGGTTCTGGCCCTATCCGTATCGGTCAAGGCGTTGAGTTCGACTATTCTACCGTTCACGCGATCTGGAGTATCCGCAAGGCAGGTTACGAGGCCATCATCAACAACCCGGAGACCGTATCTACCGACTATACCACCAGCGACAAACTCTACTTCGAGCCTCTCACCGTTGAGGACGTGATGAACATCCTTCACCTTGAGCAACCAGAGGGTATCGTTGTTTCTCTCGGTGGTCAGACTGCTATCAACCTCGCTGAACCTCTCCATCGTCTCGGCGTGAAGATCATCGGTACCGACGTTCAAGCCATCGAGAATGCTGAGAACCGCGACAGCTTCGAGAAGATCATGACCAAGCTTGGCATTCCGCAACCAACCGGTGAGGCCGTGACCACTATCCCAGACGGTATCAAGGTGGCTGAGAGAATCGGTTATCCTGTCTTGGTTCGTCCAAGTTATGTCTTGGGTGGTCGTGCCATGCAGATTGTAAACAACACCGAATCATTGAAACATTATCTCCAAACCGCTGTAGCTGTCAACGAAGACCAACCTGTTTTGGTTGATAAATATATCATGGGTAAGGAGTTGGAGGTTGATGCCGTATGCGACGGCGAGTCTGTATTCGTGCCTGGCATCATGGAACACGTTGAACGTACCGGTATCCACTCTGGCGACTCAATCAGTGTCTACCCAACCTTCAGTGTGCCTCAAGAAGTAAAAGACAAAATCCTTGACTACACCGAGCGTCTCGGCTTGGCCATCGGTATCGTAGGTCTTTACAATATTCAATTCATTGCCGATGCCAAGAACGACGTCTATGTCATTGAGGTTAACCCACGTTCCAGCCGTACCGTTCCATTCTTGAGCAAATCCACTGGTGTGCCTTTGGCTGATATTGCCACACAGGTTATCCTTGGTCACTCATTGAAAGAACAAGGATACACAAGTCTCTATCATCCAGAGCGTAAACGCTGGTATGTCAAAGCTCCTGCCTTCTCATTCTCAAAACTGAGAGGTATGGATGCCTACCTTTCACCTGAGATGAAATCAACCGGTGAGGCTATCGGCTACGACGACAAACTCACTCGTGCACTCTATAAAGCGCTCCGTTCTTCTGGCATGTCGTTGGCAAACTACGGTACAATCTTGGTGACCATTGCCGACTGCGACAAACAGAAAGCTCTCCCATTGATTCGTCGTTTCTACGATATTGGCTTCAATGTTGAGGCAACCAAGGGTACAGCCGACTTCCTTCGTGCCAACGGTATCCGCACCCGCACAAGGAAGAAACTCAGTGAGGGCAGCAACGAAATCTTCACCTCTCTTCGTCAAGGTCACGTGAACTACGTAATCAACACTATCGACATCAACCAAAGCGATACCACGAAAGACGGTTTCGAAATTCGTCGTTGTGCTGTTGAAAACAACGTCTCTATGTTCACCTCTTTGGAGACAGTGAGAGTGCTCTTGGACGTATTGGAAGAAATCACCCTCGGTGTTTCAACCATCGACTCAGAACAAGATAAGATTCGCTAATGCAATCATTCGCAAAAGATTAAAACAATAATACGGTGGAGGCGCATTTGATAAAACTGCGTCTCTACCTTTTTATTTTAAGAAGAATGAAAAAAATATTCTTGACGCTGATTTCTTTTTTGATTTCGGGAAATGTGCTGCTGTCGCAGACTTTTAGAATTTCTCAAGTCAAAACGGAAAATGTTGCCGACGTTTCCGTTTCGGGCGTTGTCACACTGATAACTCCGGAGGGATTTTTCGTTCAGGATTTTTCGGATAATAACAACGAAAACCATTCTTCTGCCATCTTTTGCAGAACGCAAAAATCCTCCGAGATTCATGTTGGCGACGAGTTACAACTCTTTGGTAAGGTAGTCAACGACAATTCACGCTATATCCTCGAGGTTGATAGTCTTGATGTTACGGATGTGAATAAAACCATCATGGCTACCAACGTCCGTTTCCCTGACGACTTCTCTTCGTGGAGTGCCTACGAAGGAATGACCCTCTGTTTCAACCAGACCCTCTATGTGGTCTCCAACTACAGTTGGCAGAGATACGGCGAGGTCACGTTGGCTTCACACATGCTGAAAGCACCTACGGAAGGGGCCATCCCGGGTTCTGTTGCGTATCAAAATCTTGTCAGTCAGAATAATGCAGACCAGATTGTCTTGGACGGAACCACTGCAACCTATCCTTCGCCCATTCCGTTTGCCGATGCCAACGGAACCCGAAGAACCGGCTCAAGAGTGGATAACCTCACGGGTGTACTCACCAATACCAGTCATGGCTACGTAATCTATCCCTCTGGTACACCAGTGTTTTATGGTAACGAACGTCCCACAACTGTCAATCTGCAAGGCAATTACAATCTGAAGATAGCGTCCTTCAATCTGGAATATTATCTCGCCGATAATTTCGGTACAGGCTATGGACCAAACAACGCTACCGAGTCGTTGCGTCAACACAAGAAAATCATGCATGCCTTGGAGGCTATTGATGCAGATATCTTTGGTTTAGTGGAGATTCAGACTGGACAAAATGCTTTGCGTCGACTGACTGATTCCTTGAATCGTCATGCTGGCTATACGAAATATGCCTTCATCAACGACGGCACTTCCACCAATGGCTCCTATACCAAAGCAGGATTCATCTATCGCGTGGATAGGGTAGCACCAATCAACAATCTCCGCTATAATGATACGGCAGTGAAAAACAGAAAGAAAGCTCAAGGCTTCCGACTGTTGGAGAATAATGCCGCTTTCGTGTTCTGCCTCAACCACTTCAAATCAAAGAGCGGCAACGGTAGCGGTAATGATGCAGACCTTGGTGATGGTCAAGGCAGTTATAATGCCACAAGGGTTCAAGAGGCTAATTCCGTCTTGACTAACATCCCAGCCTATCAAACCTACTACGGCGATAACGATGTAATCATCATGGGTGACCTCAATGCCTACAGCCAGGAAGACCCGATTCGTGCTTTTACTACCGCTGGCTATACCAATCTGGTTCAGTACTTTAACGCCGATACTGCCTACTCCTATTCTGGTACGCACAACCTGATGATCCTCCTCTACCGTGACCAGGTTCCCTCGGCAAATGCCACCTTCTACTATGGCACCGTACCTGGATCGTGCTTTGGGCAACAGTTCGTTGATGGCTCAGGTTGTGGACGTGAAACCTTTCCATATCAATGCCGACGAACCGACGATGTTTGAATATCAAAATGCCACGACATTTGTCGACGATATGTATCGCTGTTCCGACCACGACCCTATTGTTGTAGGTTTGAATCTGCTGCCTCCAACAGGACTTGAAGATGCTCTTGAACCTGATGTATCAACTGAAGATACGCATTATGCCTCGTTTGAAACAAAATTGCATTTGGAAAAAGAGGAA
>CALEJM010000218.1 GCA_937898265.1 uncultured Porphyromonadaceae bacterium | reverse complement strand
GCGCCGCAGTTGTTGAGTTCGATAGCGTTAACGGCTACAACGCGGTATTTTGGCAATTTCTCGCCAGCCTTAACGGCAGCCACGATTTTCTCTGCCACCATGGCTTTCTCCATCTTCTTGCCTTTGAGCATGCGACGGATAGGGTCACAGTTTACTGAGCCCTGCATTTCTGCGAGGTTGTATCCTTTCTCTGTGTAGTATGCGGTGAGGATGTTGAGAAGTTCTGCTGCCTTGCTGATGCAGATGTTGAAGTTCAACTCGATGCAGTCAGCGCAGATGTCTTTCAACAAAGTTGCGATGAAGTCGGCGCTGAGTTTGTCGGCGTCGATGCAGAAGCCGAGGGAGTCCACACCCTTGTTCAGTACGTCGAGCGCTTTAGCGTTAGCTTCTTGTGGGCAGCACACTTCGATGTTTTGGCGGATAAACCATGTGTTGTCGGCTTTGGTGCCGCGAACGAATGGGAATTCACCTGGTGCTGAATTTGTGGTTTCGATGTTTGCCAAGTCCTCTCTACGATAGAACGGCATGACATTGAAACCTTCGTCGGTTCTCCAAACGAGCTTCTTTGTAAAATCGGCTCCTTTGAGGTCGGTGGTGATTTTTGCCATCCACTCTTCGGTGGTGATAGCAGGGAAATCGGCCAACCAGTTTAAGTTCTTTTCTGCCATAATATTGTTTGATTGTTTGAATTATGTTATTCTTTGTCAGTTGTTTCGTGGCGGCTTTGGCGGCCTCGTTCAGTGCGGAACGGGCATAGTCTGCCCACGAAATAACGTGGTGCAAAATTACGCGTTTTTTTTGTATTGCATCGCTTTTTACAATTAAAATAAAGGGCACTTTGTGACGAAAATTTCCACGTTGTAAATCAGTCTATTGCATACATGTCCACTTGAAGTGATTTTGTTTGTGTTGTTAAAAGAAGCGGTTAGTTCGCGTTGTAAAAATGCTAATTTTAAGAAATGAAGAGGCGGTTTGGTTTACTTTTAACGCTGTTTTTCTATCGAAAATCGGACTGTTTTAGTGTAAATAGTGTTAATAGTTCGGTTAGTATAGGTTAAATATTCGCCTTTAAAAGTGGTAAAATTAACTATAAATTCACGAATTGGCTGAAAATTTATTGTTAAACGATATGGTTCTGGAATTCTGCATTTGGTGGGTATGCAAAATATTTCTACTTTTGCACCGTTAAGATAACAGTTTGATGAGTGAAGCAAAAACAATGGTGTTTTAACAAACTTCGTTGGTTGACTCTAAAAATCAAAAATCTCGCCTTTTGCTCTTCGAACTCATAGCTCTGAAATAGTTTGGATAGTTAGTTTATATTATTGTATGAGGGCGTGTGTTTTTTTAGGCATGCGCTCTCATTCAAAAAAAAATAGCTCTCCCTCGTTCTCGCAAACAAAAACAAGCTAAATAGTAACTTAAAAACAATATAGTAATGAAGAAGAATGTAGTATCACTGCTTGCCGTTATTGCGGCATTGTTCATGTTGGTTAGTTGTGATCAATATCCCAAACCGACAGGTTGTTGGTTCGTTCAAAATGTTTTGGATGAGGACATAACCATCACTATGGAAAAAGTCAATTTAGTAGGCGAGCCTTCTGTTGTGTCTTTTGTCTTGCATCCGTATGATATTCATACAATAGCTACGAGTGATGTCTGTCCAAAACAAGGTTACGAAGGGCTGTATGGAGAAGCTATCGAACATTTCAAAGAATCAACCAACAAAGTTATAATAACCTATAAAGGGACAGATTATTCAGAAACCTCTTCAGACAGAAAGTCCATCATCAATTTGGGGTCGTATGTCTTCTTCCCTGTCAACGACAATACCTGCGATCAAAAGTTCCTTTTTGTGATTGATGAGGAGTATCTCAGTTCTCTCACCGTGGAAGATTCGGAAGAGTAAACAATGCGCATACTAAATTAGAACAAATCTCTAAATAACTCAAGTATATGAAAAAGTTAGTTCCTTTCATTGCTCTGGCAATGTGTCTGTTGGCTGCGTCTTGCCAGCATGCGAAGTTCGTGACTGTGTGTTACGAGCAGAAATCCGATTTCAATCAGGCCACGAAGAAACATGCCGATCTCAAGGCTGTAACGGTTGACGAGATGGGTGCTTTGCTCAAGAAGGACAAAGGCGTCAAAGTGGTAGTGGAATATGAACCTTGCCAGCAAGCCTCCTATGCCCTCATCAAACGCGTTGACAATTACCAGAAAGCCAATAAAGAGAAACTCCACACCTATTACGTTGCCGACAACTGCAGTCGTCTCCAGGACGTCAATCCGATGTTTGCCTCTTTGGGCGTGGACGCTGTGAAATACTACTATCGCGACAACTCCGCCCCTTATCTCAGTTACGGCAAAGAGAGTCCGCTCTATAAAGACCGTATATCCAGTATGTTGAAAGCCTATTTCATCAATGGCAAGGAAATCACCCCATACACCAATCCGGATATCCGTTGTTATATCGTGAATGGCGAAGGCAAGGTGAAACTCGCTCGCTACACCTACACCAACGAGAAAGGTATGACCTTTTCCGTTGTTGGTCCACTCAGCTTCGACCACGCCACCTTCCCATTGAACGACATGGACTTTGACGTCATCGACGAAATCGTAATAAAGAAGAACACCAAAGACCCGATCTACAACGGCTACTTCCGAATCTTCGAGTAATCGTCAAATCAGGCTTTATTTATATTGGATTAGTGATAGTAGGCGCAGGCTTTCGGGCTTGCGCTTTTTTGCTGCAACGAAAGGACTATGTAAAAAAGTGTGGGGGCTGTTTATTGAAAAACGATAAAAAATTTGGTGGAGCGAAAAATAATTCTTTACTTTGCAGCCCATTTCCAAAGGGCGGAGCGTTGATAGCGCTGCGCATCTAAACAGAGGAATGATAATTGGTTACAAAAAATAAACACATGAGTAAGAAAATTGTTGGCGCTGCTGTTCTCTCAGCAGCCATGCTCGCAGCCGTTTGCACTGGTTGCGGCAAGAAGGCAACAGAAGAGAAAGTGTTGACCTCAGGCATCAACCTCGAGAACCTCGACACCACCGTCTCTCCTGCTGAAGATTTCTATCAGTATGCCTGTGGCGGTTGGATGAAAAACCACCCACTCTCAGGCGAGTATTCACGCTACGGCTCTTTCGACGAGCTCGCTGAAAACAATCAGGAGCAACTCAAGACCCTCATCACCGAGATTGCTGCTCAACAGCAGACTCAGGGCACCGTGGCTCAGAAAATCGGCACACTCTACAACCTTGGTATGGACACCGCCAAGATTGAAGAGCAAGGTGCTGCTCCTATCCAAAAAGACCTCGAGACCATCAACGGCATCAAGACTCTCAACGACCTCACCCCTGTGCTCGTAGAGTTTGCCAAGGGTGGCAACATGCCTTTGTTTGGCATCTTCGGCGAGGCTGACCCAGAGAACAGCGACAACTGCATCGCTTGGGTTTGGCAGACTGGTCTCGGCATCGGTGCTGAGGACTATTACCTCGAAGCTGGCATGCAAGACAAACGCGACGCTTATGCTGCTCTTTCATCTAAGATGCTTGCCATGTCTGGCTATTCCAAGATGGCTGGTTTCGAAGGCAAAGAGGACGAGATGGCTGCTAAGGTGCTTGCCTTTGAGGTGAAACTCGCCGGCATCTTCATGAACAAGGAAGAGGCTCGCAACCCATTCAAGACAACGAACAAAATCACCGTTGACGAGTGGGCTAAGATGCTCCCTGTTATCGACGTGAAGGCTTACCTCGAGGGTCTCGGCTTGGCTGAGCGCGTTGAGGTTGTCAACATGGGCATGCCTAAGTATATCACTG
>CALEJM010000217.1 GCA_937898265.1 uncultured Porphyromonadaceae bacterium | reverse complement strand
AACATCCCCGCCAATCCTCGCCACTACTGGCGCTACCGCATGCACCTCACCCTCGAGGAGCTGATGCAGCAAACGGCTTTCAACGAGCGAATCGCCAAGATGATCGAGGCAGCTAACCGTTGATAAGAGGCTCTTCATAAGACAATTGTATCAAAAACAACCTCCATTTGCGCGTTTCTCCCCCCGCGTTTCTCCTTTATTCTACTTCCCTCCCTTGATGGGAGGGAACGGGGGAGGGTATTATGGCAAAGCAACTTCCTGACCTGAGTTTCTCACAACTCATCAATATCTCTTTCGGCTTCTTCGGCGTGCAGATTGCCTATGCTCTGCAGTCAGCCAACATCTCGCGAATCTTCGCCACCCTCGGTGCCGATCCGCACTCCCTCTCTTTCTTCTGGCTGCTGCCTCCAATCATGGGCATGATCGTACAGCCACTCGTTGGCAAATATTCTGACCGCACCTGGACGCGCTGGGGTCGTCGCATTCCCTACCTCTTCGTAGGTGCTTTGGTAGGCAATGCTGCCCAAGCCTCCATCAGTGACGCCACACCGTCATTGGTGCTTGCTATGGCCATCTTCGTGCTCGCCTTCGTGGTTTTTGCCTTGGTGAAGATTCCAGAGCCATTCCAGACCGCAGCCGCACAGAACGTCACCTACGAGCGCACCCCATGGGCATTCCGCCACTTCTTACTCGGCTGCATCGCTATCTTCTTCTATGTAGGTGTTGAGGTAGGCATCCCTAACATCGCCAATCTCTACATGACCAGCGACAACGGCCTCGGCATGGACACAGCCGTGGCAGGCACCGTCTGCGGCACCTACTGGTTCCTCATGCTCATCGGTCGTCTCATCGGCGGTTTCCTTGGCATGAAGGTAGGCAGTCGTCCGATGCTCACCTTCGTCACCACCCTGGCACTTGCCTTTGTTCTCTTGGCTATGTTCCTCCCAGAGAGCACCGTCACCATGCCGGTGTTCAACTCCAACCTCAGTTTCTCCCTTGAGGCAGTTCGCATCAACCTCGTGATGCTCGTCCTCTGCGGACTCTGCACCTCCGTCATGTGGGGATGCATCTTCAACCTCGCCGTCGAGGGTCTGGGCAAATATACCGCCAAAGCATCAGGTCTCTTCATGATGATGGTATGCGGTGGCGGCATCCTCCCATTGATTCAAGGCTACGTGGCCGACCACATCGGCTACCTCACCAGCTACTGGGTGATTGCCCTCGGCATTGCCTTCATGCTCTGGTATGCCCTCATCGGCTCCAAAAACGTCAACAAGGACATCGTAACCGAATAATCCCCCTTTGCTATGACTTCAGACAACACCCCTAAGAAATACACCATCGGTGTCGACCTCGGCGCACAGACCGCCAAGATAGGCATCGTAGACCGCCACGGACAAATTATTGCCCAGACTGTCATTCCGTCAAATCAGACCACCAGTCCACATATCTTCATCGGCGAGCTGGCACAAGCGATCCAGACGCTGGTAGAGAGTCATATCTCCAAAGAAGAGGTGGTTGGCATTGGCGTAGGCGCTCCGGCTTGCAACTACTTCACGGGCGAAATCATCAACGCTGTCAACATCACTTGGAGCAGCAAGAAAGCCATTCCCTTTGCCACTTGGCTCAGCGAGGCTACTGGCATGAGTGTACACGCCACCAACGATGCCAACGCTGCAGCGATGGGCGAGATGGCTTACGGTGTGGCTAAGGGTATGAAAGACTTCATCATGATTACTCTCGGCACAGGCGTAGGCAGTGGCATCGTAGCCAACGGACAGGTTATCTATGGTCACGACGGATTTGCTGGTGAGTTGGGTCATGTCATTGTGGAGCGCAACGGACGTCCTTGCACCTGCGGCAGAAAAGGTTGTCTGCAGACCTACTGCTCTGCCATGGGTGTGAAGACCACTGCCCTCGAGATGCTCAAAGAAAGCAATGCACCAAGTCTGCTCCGTGAGGTGAACCCCGAGACACTCTCCTCCAAGGATGTCTACGATGCTGCCGTTGAAGGCGACGAGATAGCCCTTGAGGTGTTCCGCTATACGGGTCAGAAACTCGGTGAGGCATTTGCCGACTTCGTAGCCTTCTCTGCGCCCGAAGCCATCGTACTCTTCGGCGGACTCACCAAAGCACGCGACTTCATCTACCCTGCCATCATCGAACACATGGAGAAGAACCTCCTCTCCTTCTGGCAAGGTAAAGTCAAGGTGCTCTTCTCTGCCATCAGCGAGAGCGACGCCGCCATACTCGGTGCCAGCGCACTGGCTTGGTAAACAACGATAACGATAACACCGTTCCCAACGGTTTTCCGTTGGGAATTCAAGACAACACCCCTTATGAAATTCAGTGATAACTGGTTCTCCACGACTGCTGAGGCCGACAACGGCAACCTCATCTTCGTCACTGGTCGCGACGACCTCAACGAGACACGTCTCTCTGGCAAATACAACGAGCGCGTGGAGATCTATTGGCATTATACTGCTGCCGACAACGGCATGCCCATCGACCAAGAAGGAGAACTCCTTGAGACGGTTCTTGACACCCTCCGTCAGCGCATGGAGCCTAAAGACCACCTCGCCGTGCTCACTGGCGTCTACACAGGCAATGGCGAGCGAACCCTTGTGTTCTACACCCGTAGCGCACGTGCTTTCGGAGAACGTCTCAACGAGGCCCTTGCTGAGTTCCCTACGCTCCCCATCGAACTCTATGTGGAGAAAGATGCCGAGTGGAACGAATATCTCGAGATGTACGAAATCAAAGACTTTGCCGACTAACCCATGCTGCTGAGCACACCCATAGACATCAAGCCGATGCCTGTGGTCGATTACGACCGCCCTTTCTTGCTCCTTGGCTCCTGCTTCAGCGAGCATATCGGACAGCGTCTCCTTCAGAGTCGTTTCCCTGGCTGCGTCAACCCCTTCGGTGTGCTCTACAACCCACGGTCTATCCTCCAGGCGCTACAACGTCTGTGGGACAACAAACCCTTCACTGCCGACGAACTCGTACATGCTGGCGGACTGTGGCATAGTTTCATGCACCACGGCCGTTTTTCCTCATCAGATGCCAACACCACCCTTCAGGCAATCAACGACGAATACCACAGCGCAACCTCGCGAATAGCCGACACCAAGACCTACATCATCAATTCC
>CALEJM010000216.1 GCA_937898265.1 uncultured Porphyromonadaceae bacterium | reverse complement strand
GCTTGAGGTTGAGGTCTTCGTTCGGGCTGAAGTTAAGTGTCACCGCACCGAGGCCTGTGTTATATCTGCTGTCTTCTCTGCCGTCGAAATAAACCTTGAGGCGGTATGACGCCTGAAGGTTTCCGAAGTCGGTCTGTCGTGTCTCCGGAATCATGGTGTAGCTGTTTCTCGAGTAATAGCCGAGAGCCGAGATCTCAAATTTTGGTGTGACGTTATATGTCAGAAGTCCTTGTACGTCAATGAAGTTAGGCTGATAAACGCCTTTTGTCTCCATGTTGCCGAGGATATATTTTGTGTTTTTGTATCTTGCTCCGATGAGATAGCTGAGTTTGTTGCGGGCGGTGCGTCCTTCGGCATGTACATCTGCGCCGAGCATGCTGAGCGTCACGGAGCCAGCCGGAATGAGAGGTTTTTTGTATGTGATGTCGAGTACTGACGACATCTTGTCGCCGTATTCCGCCGCGAAGCCGCCGGCGGAGAACTCTATGTTGGAGATGAGGCGTGAGTTGATGAAGCTGAGTCCTTCCTGCTGGCCTGAACCCACGAGGAAAGGCTTGTATATCTCTATGCCGTTGACGTAGATGAGGTTCTCGTCGAAGTTGCCGCCGCGGACGTTATACTGCGAGCTTAACTCGTTGTGGGAACTGACGCCCGCTTGCATCTTGATAAGACTCTCGATGCCACCTCCCGAGGCGTCAGGCACCAACTGCACTGCCTTGGTGTCAATCTTAATCATCGAGCCTTGGGAGCGCTGATAGGAGCGAACCTCGAGTTCGGAGAGCATCTTGGAGTCGGTTGGGAGGGTGATGGAGAGGTTGACAGAGAGCAGCGAGCCAGGAGCGAAGGTTCTGGTGACGGTCTCATAGCCAATGCATGAGAAGCGGAGCGTGATGCTGTCTTGGTACTCACAGTTCAGCTCGTAGTAGCCTTGCTCATTGGTCACTGCGCCATCGATGCCGCCCAACTGGATGACGTTGGCCAACTCCACTGCGTGTTTTTGCTCATCTACCACATAACCACGCACATAGACCCTCTTTTGCGCCAGTACGGAGGTGACGCAAAGGAAGAGCGCGGTGAGTATAGTGAGCAATTTTCGCATAGATTACCTTTAATTAAACGAGAGAAATGGTGTTTTATTACACGTTTTCGCAAGAAATATTTTCGTCGGCCTCGTCCAACAGCTGTTTGGGTTCTGGCGGAAGCGGGTGTTTGTCGCTCTGACGGGCACCGAGTTTGATCAGTTGACGGGCCGTCTGCGGGATGCTCTGCTTTTTGTCTTCCAGCTTCGCGTTGCCTGAGTTATACGCTTTTTGGGCCGATTCCAAAGCTGAGCCGATTTTCTTGTAATGCTCCATGAAGAGTCCCACTCGCTCTATCATCGTGTTGGCAAGGTCAAACACCTTCTCGTGGTTCTCCGCCTGACGAATCTGCTGCCAGGTGAGTTGGATGATTTTCAGTGCGGCAAAGAGGGTCTGCTCGTCGGCAATGTAGACGTTCTTCTCCATGGCTTTACGCCAGAGTTCGGGTTTGGCGTTGAGGGCGGTCCAGAGGGCTGCGGAGTGAGGCATGAACATGATGACGTAGTCCATACATACCTTAGGAGCGCGGACGTAGCGACTGTAGTCCTTCTTGGTGAGCTCCTTGACGTGCTGCTCGATGCTGTTGATGTGACGGGCAAGCGCCTCTTTCTTCAGCGCTTCGTTGGGGGCGTTGACGTAGTCCATGAAGGCAGAGAGCGACACTTTGGAGTCGATGATAACCTCACGCTCTTGGTCAAGGTGGAGGATGACGTCGGGACGGAGACGGCCGGCGTCGTCGGCATCGGTGGCAAGAGTGGTCTGGGTGTCGAAGTGGATGCCACGGGTGAGTCCTTGCGAACTGAGCAACTCCTCAAGGACAATTTCGCCGAAGCTACCTTGTGCCTGATTGCTGTGACGGAGGACGCGGGTCAACTCGTCGGCACTCTCTTTGGCAGCCTGACTCTGCGCTACGATTTGCGACAGATTGGTGCGCATCTCTACGCCGATTTCGCTCTGCTTCTGCGAGTTGGAGTCCATAGCTTCCTTCATCTTATCCATCGCTTCCTTAAGCGGACTGACCAACTGACCGAGGTTGTGGTTGCTTGATTCGGCAAACTCACGCTGACGCTGTTTCAGCATCTCGTCGGCGGAGTTCTGCAACTGCGAGACGGTCTTGCTGATGGTCTCATCAAAGCGCTTCTGGAGTGCCTCTTCGGCATCACGATACTGCTTCTCCAGCGAGGCGACCATGGTGGCGTGGGCGCTCTCTTTCTCCTGCAGTATCTTCTCGTACTGGGCAGCAAGGTCCTCTTTCTGAGTCTCGAACGACGACTTCAACGCGTCGACGGTCTCCTGGAGGTGCTTATCCGAGAGCGCCTGCTGACGGGCGAGGTCTTGCTCGGCATCACGCTTCTGCTCAGCGAGCAACTGCTGCTGCGCCTCAAAGCGCGTTTTCCACTCTGCTCCACGTCCACGACCCCAGAAAAGGCCGATGAAAAAGCCTGATAACAGGCCAATTGCGATAAAAACAAATTCCATGATTAGTAGATATTTTTTGATGTTATGATTTCGCGAACCAAGATTTCCGGCAACGATTTCTCCGACTGCATTCGGCAACGACGAACTCCGGGCGTCAAATATACATATATATATTGTATCGCGCAAGAGTCGGCGTCAAAAATTTTCGGAAAATCTTTTCTCCCCATTTCCCAGGAGCCTTTCACCTATAAAACGAACGATTGCCGAAAATGTGACACCAAACGACAGAAAAATTTTGCAAAAAGTTTTTTCCAAACGCAATTCGGCGGCGCGATTTTCCGTTCCCCTAAAGTTCAAATCAGATTGTTCGTGCTGTTTTAAGAAAAAATCATCCACAAAATTCGCACCCACGCACCTTATTTCATTAATATAACAGATTAAAAAATTAAAGCAGCAGACCGCTTTCAATAAAAATATGTCAACACAAAGGTGATTTTGAGGCTTTTCACTTTCAATCTGAAAGAATAACAACAAGGAGAAAGAAAATCAGTAAAAAGTATGCACTATCTAAATAATTCTTTCTAACTTTGCAACGTCTAATTTTGTGTACTATGCACTAACAGCTCTTTTACAAAGAAACTACGCAGACAAAACACTTTAGAATCAGACAAATAAATTAATTTTAAATATAAAACACTATGAAGAAATCATTGTTTTTCAGCCTCTTGGCTGTAGTTGCTTTGTTCTTCGTATCTTGCGGCCCAGGCCCAAGACAAGACGACAGCAAAGGCACAATCTTGTTGGGTTGGTGCAACAACGCTATCGAAGACGGCGTTGGCAACTCAAGCAACAACACATTCAAAGCTTGTATCCAATTGGCAGACACCCAATGGGTTGGTAAAGCCAAAAAAATCGTTGGCGTACGCTGCGGTATCATGGGTCCTGTAAGCAACTGTAAAGTTTGGTTGTCATACGACAAAGCAGGCGAGCCATTCTACACCCAAGACTTCACTTTCCAAGGCGAAGGCTGGCAATACATCGAGCTCGACCAACCTTACACCCTCGAAGAAGGCAAACCAGTATGGATTGGTTACACTGTTGAAGGCGCTGGCTACATCATCGGCTACAACACCGCCAAAAACAAAAACCAACTCTCTGACCAAATCGCTATCGGCGACCAATGGTATCGCCTCGGCGACGCTGGCATCACCGGCCGCGTAAGCATTCAAGCTATCGCTACTGGCGGCGACTACTCAGCAATGAGACAATGCGACATCGTTGTTAGCGACCTCGACTACGACCAATACGTACAACAATCAGCTAAGAACAAAGTTAGCGGCGTTATCACCAACTATGGTGTTGCTACTATCGAAGGCGCTACCGTTACTTTCAAAGACGGCGCTAACAGCAAAACCATCACCATCAGCGAGAAAATGCCTAACGGTAAACCAATCCGCTTCTCATTCGACGACCTCACAGCAAACACTGGCGAAAGCACATTCACCATCGAAGCTGGCGTTGAAGGCGACATGAACACCGTTTCTGGCCAACAAATCTTCTACAACGAAGCAGCTCCACGCAAAGTGTTGATTGAGCAATTCACTGGCGCTTCTTGCCCTAACTGCCCTGCAGGTGAGCAAACCCTCCACAACTCAATCGCCAACATCACCGACAAAGTGGTTTGGATCACACACCACGTTGGTTACTACGAGGACGACTACACCGTAGCTGGCTCAAAAGAATACACATGGTTCTACGGCACAGGCGGCACCTACGCTCCAGCATGTATGCCCGACCGTACCAACCCAACAGCTTTCGGCTTCAACTCTGAGTACCCAATCTTCCACCCAGGTAACACCACCGCTGCTATGTTCAACAAATTCTTGAACGTACCATCATTCGTATCAGTAAACGTTGCTTGCCAACTCGCTCAAGACAACACACTCACTGTTACCGTTACCGGTGAATTCCTCGCTGAACTCAGCGACGCTCGCATGAACGTATTCGTAATCCAAAACGGCATCATCGGTTACCAATCAAACGGCGGTGCTAACTTCTCACACGACCACACCGTTCGCGCACGTCTCACATCAGCTTGGGGTGACGCTATCACACCTAACGCCGACGGCACCTACAGCATGACATTCACCTACACTATCCCTGAAAACATCAGAGGTACTAAAGGTATCGACGTTCCAACCGTTATCTCCGACATGCAAGTTGCAGCTTTCGTATCAACATACAAGAGCAGCGATCGCAACGGTTGCAAAGTCATGAACTCAAACATTGCTAACATCCAATAAGATTAAGCAATCTCAATAAAAAAGGCTTGTCTGGGCAACCAGGCAAGCTTTTTTTCGTCCTTTTAGACACAAACTAATACCTATTTTCGCATAATTTTATTACCTTTGTGGCGAAAAACAATACATTTAATTGCAATGAAAAAAGCCAACCTCTTTTCTCTCCTCGTAGCCCTGATGCTCACACTCACCACCATGGCTACCGCACAGACAAGCGGACAACCCGTAAGAATGCAAATCTTCGATGAGGTGCTCTTCTACGACGGCTACAACAGCCACGTCTTCGACAGCGCACTCAACGACGGCGTACTCCGCCACAACAACGCACTCTATGCCGTGAAACTCACCGAAGAACAGCTCAGCCAAATCGGCGACTGGGTAACCATCGACATCACCGTGAAAGCCTCTTGCGACAACTACGACCGCATCGCCAACATCGGCCTCGCCCTCGTGCCAAAAGGCGACACCACCTACCGACTCAACGAAGTGCCACGCATCGAAATCGGACGTTTCATCACCCCATTCATGAACAAAAACGCCAAACTCGACACCGTGCCCTACTGGTTCAACGCCAGCTACCTCCAATACATCCTCCGCGACAGCGCCCTCAACGCCAACTACGACTTCTGGTTCGAGCTCGGCATCTTCGGCGTGCCTTACGCTGCCAACGAGCAAATCTCAGGCTGCGCCGGTCGCAACGACGTGTTCTACGGTTCCGTATGGATCAACTCCTCAGCCCCAGCAGCCCCTGTATCAACAGGCAACTGCCTCATCCCAATGGACTTCCAGTTCTACCTCTACAACTACAACGAGAACCACACCGACACCCTCGGTAAGACCACAAAGACCTACACCATCGACGTGCCTGAGGACATGACCGACGCGAAGTTCATCTTCATCACCTCCAACCACGGCGCCAACAGCGGTGGCGAGGAATACAACCGTCGCTGGCACTACGTCTACATCGACAACGAACTCGCCTTGACCTACAAACCAGGTCGCACCTCATGCGAGCCATTCCGCGTCTACAACACCCAAGGCAACGGCATCTACGGCACATCGAAGAAGAACGACGCCTCTTGGCAGTCGTTCAGCAACTGGTGCCCAGGCGACGTGATCGACACCCGCGTCATCGACCTCGGCGCTTTTGCTGCCGGTCAGCACACCTTCCGCCTCACCGTGCCCGACGCTAAATTCAACGGCAACGAGGGCTACTTCCCACTCTCTGTCTTCTTCCTTGGCAAGAGCAATGGCGTGATCAACAGTCTGAAAGCCGTTGAAATCACCGAGACAGCCACCACCGCCATCTACAACCGTCAAAGCGACGCCATCGAAGTGAAAGCCAACGACTCCTTCGTCAGCACCGCTACCCTCATCAGCATGAACGGTCAGGAACTGATGACCGCTGCCCGCGGCGAATCGCTCCCAATGCACGCCTTCAGCAACGGCATCTACCTCGTTCGCATCGAATGCACCAACGGACTTATCGAAGTACACAAAGTAGCAGTCGGCAAATAAGCACAAAACAGGCTTAACCGCCTCTTTATACCCCCAAAAAAGCAGAGATTACGCAAAAATCTCTGCTTTTTTTCGTTTCTGTAACAGCGGAGTAACAGCCGGGCCTTCGTATAATGCTTTGGAAGAAAACAACTTATACACAATTCGGAGTCAGAAATTACACATGTTTCAATTGTTTCAATAAAAAAGGATACCCTCACTACTCTACCCTCTCTCTTCTTTCTTCTTATTTATAATATAATTTATATATAATATATATATATAATATATTAATATATAGATAGATATATATAGAGAGAGTAAGGAGTAGAGTGGAAAGCAAGTATGTAGCTTTGTGTATGTACCTACCTAAAATTAATTGAAACAACTGAAACTGTGTAACAGAATCCACCCAATATTTTTCTACCAAGCGATAGTTCAACACGTTACAGAGTTTTTTCTTCTAAGCAAAAATATCACAGACACGAAAAACGTTACAATTCCTGCCATTTTTTGCTCTCTGAGACGTCATTCCTTTCACTTTTTATGGCAGTAAGACACAAAAAAAGCCCCGCTTAAGAGCGAGGCCTATGAAGTGTATCCGAACAATCTTGTTACATGGAGTAGACTGTTTCGCGAATCTGCTTCACGAGGGTCCAGTCGTTTTTCTCCTGCTGGAGTTCTTCCCACGAAATCGGTTTGCCGATGGTGATGCCGATGGTCTTGCCGTGCTGACGGAACATCTCGTCGGGAAGGAGTATCATCTCGAAGGCAAACTTGATGCCGAGTTTCTCACGCAGCTTTGCCAAGAGGTAGAAATGGCGTGAGTTGCGACCGTCCACCTTGATAGGCACGATGCAGCGATGGTGAGCCTTTGCCATGGAGACAAAGGTTTTCTTCCACGGTTTGTCTTGGATAACGCCGTCAATCTTACGCGAGCAAGCACCAGCTGGGAACATCACCACGTGTTTGTCCGACTCAAAGAGACGGTTGAGTCGCTCCTTGGCGTCTTTGTTTTTCAACACGCTGGTCGAGGCCACGTTGACGGGGGTGAAGTAGTTGGCAATCGGGGTCACATGCATCAGGAAGTCGGTCACCACGAAGTTGACCTTCTCGCCATAGCGGTTGCCGAAATGCTTACCCATCACCATCGCCTCCATAGCGCCGAGTGGGTGGTTGCAGGCAAAGATGACCTGCTGACCCTCAGGGATGAGGTCGAGGTTTTCGATGCCGTAGACGCGGTCCCGACACTGCATTCGGTCAATCACCCCCTGAAAAAACTCAACCCCTTGGAGATTCTTTTCCATGAAGGCATTGATCTCGTCTTGGTGGATGAGTCGTTTGACAAAGTTGACGAGGAACTTAGGCACACGTTTGGAGGTGCGCGATTTTATGATTGCGTCGACATCAACGCGAAGTGTTTCGTTGCTCATCGTTTAAGAAAGGATCATGACACATCGTTTGAGTTGCTCGATGAAGTAGTCGATTTCCTCAAACGTATTATAGAACGCAAACGAGGCGCGCGCCATGCCGCTGACGCCCATCGACTCCACGAGCGGCTGAGCGCAGTGGTGACCCGTGCGGATTGCCACGCCGGTCTTGTCGATGATGGTGCCGAGGTCGAAGTGGTGGATATCGCCCACCTTGAAGGAGATGACGGCACTCTTGTGTGGAGCGGTTCCGAAGATATGCATTCCCGGAATCGTCATCATCTTGTCGGTGGCATATCGGAGCAACTCCTGCTCGTAGGCATCAATCTGCTCCATGCCGATGGCAGTCACATAGTCTAAGGCTGTGGCCAGCGCCACGGAGCCGATGTAGTCGGGTGTTCCAGCCTCAAATTTATAAGGGAGGTCGTTGAAGGTGGTCTTCTCAAACGACACATTCTGAATCATCTCGCCGCCACCCTGATAAGGTGGGAGTTTGTCGAGCCACTCGCGCTTGCCGTAGAGCACGCCGATACCCGTTGGGGCGTAGATCTTATGACCGGAGAAGACGTAGAAGTCGGCATCCAAGGCGCGTACGTCCACCTTGAGGTGGGCCACCGCCTGAGCGCCGTCCACCAAGACGGGGATGTTGCGGGCATGTGCCTTTTGGATGATTTCTTCCACCGGGTTGACCGTGCCCAAGACGTTGGACACATGTGCCACAGCCACAATCTTCGTGCGCTCGTTGAGCAGTGCGTCCAACTGTTCCATCTTCAAGACGCCACGTTCGTCGATAGGAATCACGCGCAACTTCAAGCCGTACTGTTCGGCAGCAATCTGCCACGACACGATGTTGGCATGGTGCTCCATCTGTGAAACGACAATCTCGTCGCCCGGCCGACAGAACTGACGGGTGAAGGTGGCAGCCACGAGGTTGATGCTCTCCGTAGTGCCACGGGTGAAGACAATCTCGTCGGTCGATTCGGCATTGAGGAACTCAGCCACACGACGGCGGGCAGCCTCGTGCGCCTCCGTAGCCTTCATGCTCAGGAAATGGACGCCGCGATGCACGTTGGCATTCTGACGCATGTAGGCATCAGATACAATATTTATTACACTCAAGGGTTTCTGTGTGGTGGCCGCATTGTCGAAATAGACCAGCGGCTTGCCATAAACCTCAGTCTCCAAAATCGGAAAATCCTTGCGTATTGATTGAATATCCATAATAAATCCAGTAGTTTACAAAGCGAAAATCGGGGATTCCAAATGGCTTAGGAGAGGCTTACAGCCCCACGCCCCATAACCGAACAAATCAGCCGATTTCCAAATGCAAAATTAAAGAAAAAGAAAATTCTTTGCACCTAAAATGGCAAAAAATCTTATTCCCAAACCGAAACTATAGGCTCAAAGCCCCAAAAAGGGATTCCAAACGCCCGAAGAGAGCACAAAAAGGAGCAACCCCCGCAACAGGAATAAAACGCTAAATTCCAAAGCAATAAACCCAGATTTCGTTTGTCGGCGCCGAGTTTTAATTCACAAAAACAAAAATTTGAGCATCATAATATGCAAAAAGTCGTCGTAATAGTTGCGTATGTGGCAAAAAAGTCGTTCCTTTGCATATTCAAAAAAGTGCAATAAGTTTAACATTTAAAAAATAGAACATTATGTCAGAAATTGCAGAAAAAGTAGTAGAAATCGTAGTAGAGAAACTCGGTGTTGACGCTGCAGAGGTAAAACCAGAAGCAAGCTTCACAGAAGATCTCGGCGCAGATTCATTGGATACAGTAGAGCTCGTAATGGAGTTCGAAAAAGCTTTCGATATTCAAATCGCAGAAGAAGAAGCCGAAAAAATCAAAACAGTAGGCGACGCTATCTCTCACATCGAAGCTGTTAAAGGTTAATCTAAATTCCGTACGTTTATGGAATTGAAACGAGTTGTTGTAACTGGCCTTGGCGCCATCACACCTCTCGGCCACACTGTCCCAGAAACCTGGGACAGCGCTGTTAATGGACGAAGCGGTGCAGCTCCTATTACGCACATCGACACCGAGAAATTCAAGGTGAAATTTGCTTGCGAAGTCAAGAATTTCAATGCCGAAGAATATATCGACAAGAAAGAAGTGCGCAAGATGGACCTCTACACACAATTCGCCATCATCGCAGCCGATGAGGCAGTTAGAGACTGCGGCGTTGATTTTGAGACAATCGACAAAGACAAAGTAGGCGTTATCTACGGCGTAGGTATCGGCGGTCTGAGAAGCTTCGAAGACGAGATGCTCTATTACGCAACCACCAAAGACAACGTTGGTCCAAAATTCAACCCATTCTTCATTCCAAAAATGATTGCCGATATCGCCCCAGGCTATATCTCAATCAAATACGGTTTGAGAGGCCCTAACTTCTCAACCACAGCAGCATGCGCTTCTTCAACCAACGCAATCATCGACGCTTGCAACTACATCCGTCTCGGACAAGCCAACATGATTCTT
>CALEJM010000215.1 GCA_937898265.1 uncultured Porphyromonadaceae bacterium | reverse complement strand
CCGAGGGATAGTTGTCGTGATAGGTGATGCGTGCCTTGCTGCGGATGTCAAACTCCTCAATCATGTCGTGGGTGGCATGCTTCAGTCGGGCGAGGTCGGCGTCGGCACCGCTCTCCAGATAGATTTCCACGCGAATCGGTTTCTCAACCTTCTGGAGCAGTTCGGCGGTATTCTTTGAGATGGAGAAACGTTTCTCCTGTGTGAGGTCGATGCGGAAGAAAATCACCTTGGTAGCCACCAGCACCACGAGTGCGAGTGGAAGGCCGTATGCGATGATTTTTTGTGTCAGTTTATTCATTGTCTATTTCTTCTCTTCTGTTGGTGTGGAGTCGTTGTTATCAGCATTTTCGCCTTCTTTTTTCTTGAGTTCAGGGTAGCTGATGCGAGTGTGGTACATGCTGAGGAGGCGGTCCTTGAGTATGCTCTTCACGGTCTCAATCTGATTGAAGGTGATGTCGGCGTTGGCAAATGAGCCCTCGTCGATTTGCGATTTGACGATTTTGTCTACCAAGTCGCTGATAGTTTCGTTGTTGTAGTATTTCAGACTGCGTGAAGCCGCTTCTACGGCGTCGGCAATCATCACTAAGACCTCCTCCTTGCTTTTTGGCAGCGGACCAGGATAGGTGAACTTTGACTCATCAATCTCTGCGTCAGGGAATTGGTTCTTATAGGTATAGTAGAAATACTTGGTTTTGCTCTTGGCGTGGTGGGTTTGGATGAAGCGGATAATTTGTGGTGGCAGACCTCCTTTGCGGGCAATCCTGACACCTTCGGTTACGTGAGAGATAATCACTTGTGCGGCCTCGTCCAGCGGCAATTTGTTGAGTGCGTTTTCGCCGCCAGCTTGGTTCTCGGTGTAGAGCAACGGGTTGGTTTTCTTGCCGATATCGTGGTAGAGGGCGCCTGTACGGGTGAGCAGAACGTTGCCGTCGATGGCGGCGGCACAGGTGGCAGCCAGGTTGGCCACTTGCAGCACGTGTTGGAACGAACCGGGTGCTTCCGACGAGAGCTCCATCAGCAACTTAGAGTTGATGTTGGAGAGTTCCACGAGGGTGACGTCGGAGAGGAAGCCGAATATCTTCTCAAAGATGAAAATCAAGACGTAGGCAAAGAAGAGCAAGATGCTGCTTGCCAAGAATTTGATAAACATCTGAGGGTGGATTCCCTGGAGTGAGTTCTCGGTGATGAGGCAGAAGGCAACGTAGGTTAAAGAGTAGGCGAGGAATACTGCCAACGCTGTGGTTACCAACTGTGAGCGGCGCGTCATCTGTTTCATACTCGACACCGCCAACATGCCGACGATGATTTCGATGGTGACAAACAGATAAGGCAACTCAACGATCATTGAGATGATGAGAATCGTGATGATATGTGCGTAAAGTGCTGTGCGTGAGTCAAAGAAAGCGCGTACCATGATAGGCAACAGGGCGAACGGAATGACGTACGGACCGAAGTTGGAGAAGGTCAGCACGGCAGAACTCAAAGCCACCATGCCTACGATGACCACCATGAAGTAGGCCATGCTTCGGATGCTCTCGAAGTAGCGTGGGCGGAACAGGTAGATGTAGATGCCAAAGAAGAGCAAGAGTCCTGTGATGAGCAGTAAGCGTCCGAGTGTGAGCCAGATGGAGATGGTGTCGTTGTGTTGTCTGGAGTTGGATTCGCTATAGTATTTGCGCACCGATTCCAGTTTGCGATAGTGTTCCGAGGTGATGATTTCGCCGCGACTGATGATGATTTCGCCTTTCTGAATCGTGTCTTTGCTCAGCAGTGGGGTCTCCAGAATCTCTTTGTTGAAACTCTCGGATTTCTCTTTGTCAAAAATCAGGTTTTCGTAGATGCAGTGGTCGAGGTCGATTTTGTTGTTTCGGATGCCGGCGGCGGCGCATTGTGTGCGCAGACTCTCGAAGGCCGTCTCGCAGGAGTATATCTCGTTGGTTCTACGACGAGTGACAACGCTATTGGTGTCGATCATCAGCAACTGACTCACCTCTTTATCCTTGTATAATTCGTATTTCTTGTTGGCGATGATGCCTTGTGCGTAGATGTCTTCCAGTACGCCTCGGAGTGTCTTCAACTCTATGTCGCTGAGGTTGCTACTGTTTTTCTCTACATACTGGTAAGCCTTCTCTTTAGCCGTGTAGTCGATGTTGTAGTAGGGCTGATAGTAGCGCATCATGCTGTCTTTGATGCGTTGTTTGTCGGCAGTCGTGTTGTAGATAGGTATTTCCTCCTCGGCAGTCAGGTTGTCGTAGTGCCAAGGTTTGTTGATTTCGTACTCGAAGTTGAAGCGGGTGGAGTGTGGCAACATACAGAGGTAGACCACCACAATGCTCACTACGAGGAAACCAGCATATATAAGAGTTTGATATTTATGCTTTTGAACGTCCGATAGCTGTAGCCATCGTTTGTAAATCTTATTCATAGCCTATACTATATAATATTGGGCAAAGGTACGATTTTTTTCGCTGAATGGTGTGTGTTGGGGGCGATAATATCGCAGCTGAGGGTTTGAAAACGGGTAAATAGAAATGCCGGCAGTCGTTTCCGTTTCGTTACTTGCTGATAATGATTGCGTAGGAGAGAATTTTGTTTTGAGATTTTTAGCCTCGATTTCGTATCGGCAATCCAGGAAACCAACGCGTCGGCAATCATTTCTCGGCGGAAAATCTGCAAAGAAAAATAGCGAAAACCAAATCTCGGCAACGATTTCCGAAACAAAACTCCCCGCCGCCATTTGGTGTCTGTTGGTCTGATTTTGTTTCCTTCGCTTAGCGAATTAGTTTTCAAAAAATCGGATTCCGAATTGCCAAAACGAAACTGTTGCAGCGTGTTTCAAACGACAATTTCCCATGTCAAAACGTCATTTTTTGACTTTTGGGGACACTTCAATCCACCAAGAATCAGTGAGTTGAAAGTTTCTGCCTCAAAATGTCGGATTTGCTTTGTCTGTAAATATATTGTTCGTATATTTGCGAACAGAAAAATCAACAAAATGGCTCAAAGCGATTACTCCATCAAACAAGACCTTTTGGCGAAGTTTGCCAAGGCGTTGGCGCACCCCGCCCGCATTGCGATATGCACCTTCTTGGCTCAGCGAACCACCTGCTATTTCGGCGATATCCACGAGGAGTTGCCGATTGCCAAAGCTACCGTGTCGCAGCATCTTAACGCACTGAAAGAGGCTGGTTTGATACAAGGTGAGATTGAAGCGCCGAAGGTGAAATACTGCATCAACAAAGAAAACTGGCGTTTGGCGCGTGAACTCTTTGGCGAGTTCCTCGGACAGTGCTCCTGCGCCGAAAACGACGCTTGTGGCTGTTCGGAATAGACTGCTCCTTGCTGCTTGAAAAAACTGACAAATCCATCGCTTGTTCGTTACTCTACGAAACAAAAACAGAAAAACTAAAGACATAAGAAATATATGAAAGAAATCAAGATTCTTGGAACAGGTTGCTCAACATGCAAAGCATTGTTCGCAACAGTAGAAAAAGCGGTTGCCGAAATGGGCTTGAACGTGACGGTAACCAAGGAAGAAGACATTGTCAACATCATGAATTACAACGTGATGACCCTTCCTGCCGTTGTCATCGATGAAAAAGTTGTTGCCAAAGGCAAGATGAGTTTAGACCAAGTCAAAGAACTTTTAAACAACAATAAATAAGTGTAATTATGAAGAAAATCGTATTGCTTTTCGCATTTGTTTTTGCAGCGTTGACCGCTGTGGCTCAATGTACTGGCAACTGTTCTACCTGCACAACTCAGTCGTGCAAGACTGGTACTCAAACCACTCCTGCTAAAAAATCTGTTGACTATGTTGAGGTTCTCTATCTCCATGGTAAACAGCGTTGTAAGACTTGCATAGCTATTGAAAAAGAACTCAACAACCTCTTGAATAAAGAATTGGCCGACCTCGTGAAACAGGGTAAAGTGAAAGTGAATATCGTTGACACCTCCACCGACGCCGGTGCCGCCTTGGCTAAGAAATATAAAGCCTCATGGTCAGCACTTTTCGTGGTTGCTCACGGCAATGGCAAAGCGCGCGTACATAATCTCACCGACTTCGCCTTCTCAAACGCCTATTCCGACCCAACTGCCTTCCGTAAGGAGGTCGTTGAGAAGGTGACCAACGCTTTGAAATAACTTCACGAACCCCTTCTTGCTATGATGGAGTTTTTGCATAACCTTCTGGACAATAGTCAGATTGCTGTAGTAACAGCGTTTTTGCTGGGATTACTTACGGCGGTCAGTCCTTGTCCGTTGGCTACCAATATCACCGCCATCGGATTCATCTCAAAAGGCATCTCGCAGCAAAAGCGTGTGCTTTGGAACGGACTCCTTTATACCCTTGGCAGAGCGCTGGCTTATAGTGTGTTGGGAGCGGTGCTGATCTTCATCTTGCGCAAAGGGGCTGACGTCTTCGACCTCCAGATGGGCATCTCCCAATGGGGCGAGAAAATTCTTGGACCCGCTTTAGTGGCCATCGGACTCTTGATGTTGCTGAGCGAGTTTATCTCTTTAGGCGGCAAGTTCGGCTTCCAAGGCAACAGTTGGTCGGAGCGGTTGAGCGGACCGTTGGGCAGTTTTGTGCTCGGGGTCTTGTTTGCCCTTGCGTTCTGTCCCACAAGCGGTTTGCTCTATTTCGGTATGCTGATTCCGATGTCGGTGACCGCTACTGCTGGTTATCTCCTCCCCGTGGTCTACGCCCTTGCCACTGCGTTCCCCGTGCTTGTCATGGCGTTTATCCTTGCCTACAGCGTGCAGTCGCTCGGCAGGTTTATGGGTCGCATGGCCGCTTTCCAAAAATGGTTCAACCGTCTGGTTGCCATCTTGTTTGTTGCTGTAGGCATCTACTATATCCACATGATATTTTTTTAGAGAACTATGTTACAACAGTTTGCCGATTGGCTGATATACACCGTTTGTCAGTTGAACCCTGCTACCCATTTGGGCGAGGCGCTCAACTTCTTTGTTTACGACACTACGAAGATTTTGCTGCTTCTCTTCCTGATTAGCAGCGTGATGGGAGTTATCAACGCTTACTTCCCGATTGACAAACTCCGTAACTACCTCACCACCCACAAGATGTACGGACTGCAATATCTCGTGGCAAGCATCTTCGGCGCCATCACGCCGTTCTGCTCCTGCTCCAGCATTCCGTTGTTCATCGGTTTTGTGAAAGGAGGTATCCCATTGGGTGTTACGTTCTCTTTCCTTATCACCTCGCCGTTGGTCAACGAAGTGGCAGTGGCGATGTTCCTCGGCACTTTCGGTTGGCGCATTACCCTCATCTATGTCGTAAGCGGAATCCTGCTCGGTATGATTGGCGGCTTTGTGCTGGGCAAACTTCATCTTGAGCGTTTCCTCTCTCCTTGGGTGGCTCAGATGCAACAGGCTCAGATGCAGCAAGAAGCAGAATGGGAAGAGGAGCATGTCCCATTCCTGAAACGTCTGCCAGGCATCCTTCGCGAAGCCCTCGGCATAGTGAAAGGAGTGTTGCTTTATGTGATAATCGGTATCGCTATCGGTGCTGCGATCCATGGCTACGTCCCCGAAAACTTCTTCGCCGACTTCATGCAGAAAGCCGGACTCTTCGGCGTGCCAGCCAGCGTGCTGATTGCCGTTCCGATGTATTCCAATGCTGCCGGAATCGTTCCTGTCGTCGAAGTCTTGGTGGCAAAAGGGGTGCCCATCGGCACAGCATTGTCGTTTATGATGTCGGTGGTCGGACTCTCGCTCCCCGAAGCCACGATGCTGAAAAAAGTTATGCAATGGAAACTGATTGGCATCTTCTTCGGCTCTATTGCTTTGATGATCATGCTCTTGGGCTGGTTGTTTAACGTGATTCTGTAGTCGGTTTTCCTCACCAATTGAACCTAATTAGAATATATATTGTATTTCTTTGGCCGAGGATGCCGTATAGTTGAAAAGAAAATACTACCTTTGCGTTCACAAAATTAAACCTTCCAAAGAGAGGTGGGTCAAAGATAACAAAGAAACAAATAAACACTTTGAAGATATGAAAAAATTAGTATCACTCGTAGTTTTGCTCAGCTTGAGCATGATGGCATTTGCTCAACTTCCTTCAGTTGATTTGAAGAACATCGAGGGCAAAACAGTCAACACCGCTGAGCTGTCAAACGACGGTAAACCTTTTATCATCAGCTTCTTCGCTACTTGGTGCAAACCTTGCCAACGCGAGTTGAAAGCAATCCATGAAGTTTATCCTGACTGGCAGGAAGAGACCGGCGTAAAAGTTATCGCCATCTCTATCGACGAGGCACAAAACATCCAAAAGGTAAAACCTTTGGTTGACGGATTCGGTTGGGAATACGAAGTGCTCCTCGATCCTAACGGCGACTTCAAACGTGCTTTGGGTGTCAACATGATTCCTGCAGTGTTTGTGATCGACGGCGAGGGCAACATCGCTGACCAACGCAGTGGCTACACCGACGGTTCAGAAGAACATCTCATCGAGAAGGTTCGCGAACTCCTTGGCAAGTAAGAGCAACGTAAGATAAATAAATACACTGAAAGAGGGCACCTGCCGAAAGGCAGGCGCTCTCTGATGGTGTAATAAGGATAGAAAACACAACAAACAGAAACGCATGAAAAAACGAATTCTCTTCCTTCTCATACTCTGTGTTTTAACTTCTGTTTCTGTGGCCGCAAAGGACAAGAAAGAGAAGAAAAACCACAATGGTGAAGGCGTGACGCTCAACGGTAACATCCAATCGGATATGTTGATTCCACAAGTGGATGAGGCTATCGGAACTGGTACCTACGAGCATAATTTCTTATCAAACAACTACATCACCCTGGCACTCAACAGCAAGTACATCGATGCCGGTGCCCGCGTGGAACTCAACGCCCGCCCACTCCCTGGCTTTGAGCAGAACTTCCCAGGCAACGGACTTCCTTATGTCTATGTCAACGGTAAGTTCAAATACGTGAAATTCACCATCGGTAACCTCTACGACCAATTCGGTAGCGGCTTTATCTTCCGTACCTACGAAGAACGTAGCCTTGGCATCGACAACTCACTCCGTGGCGCACGTGTCATCCTCCAACCTTACAAAGGTATCAACATCAAAGTGTTGGGCGGTATGCAACGCAACTACTGGAACTATACCAAAGAGAATGCTTTCGGTTTTGACTACAGTCAAGGCATCGTCTGGGGTGCAGACATGGAGTTGAATGTTGACGAATGGTCAAAGAAAATGCAAGAGAACAACTGGTATCTGACCCTGGGTGCCTCCTTTGTCAGCAAGTTCGGTCCCACCAACTACTCTTTCGATATTGGCAATGCCCACGTTGTGGTGATGGATGACCTGATTGCCACCGGTAGCGGAGTTGCCGGACAGACGCCGAGCACCCGTGAGGGCTTCACCGACGAGCAGGTGGCCTGGCTCAGGGATGACATTTCCAAGGTCAGCGGTGCTAGCAACAAGATAGGTATACTTTGCGTACACGCTCCTCTTTCCTCCGCAGCCGGCGGTGACCAGGGAACTCAGAGCGGCGTAATGAGTGCCTTCAAGAACAATTTCAAGAACGTGCACGTACTTTCCGGACACACCCACTGCATCAAGAACAATCTCTACCGTGGTTGGGCTGCCAAGAGCGGCAGGAACATATATGAGCACACCCTGCAGAGTCTTGCCGGATATTGGTGGCTGGCCGATGTCTCATACA
>CALEJM010000214.1 GCA_937898265.1 uncultured Porphyromonadaceae bacterium | reverse complement strand
TTATCAGTAACTTTTGTGAAAACTTCCTCTTGAACATAATAATCAACATAATATGGAGCATATCTGCTTGTTCCATCATATGTAAAATCCCACATCATCGAATCGCAAGACTCTATCATAAGTTTCATATCAAGATAATTTCTAAGCTGGTTAAGCATTGTTATATCGTAATATGTTTCGTCAACATCTTTTGCTTTAGGAAGTTCACCACCAAATGCCATGAATACAGTGCCCTTGTTGCTTAAGCCTTTGTTTACAGTTTCTACAGGACAACCGCTTGGGAAGTAGTATTCCGGATAAACAGCACTTTCTTTTTTGGAAGCATCACCTGGAATTGTGCCAAGATAATAGCAGCACAAGTCAACAAGTTCTTCTTCGTTATAAGCGAAACCGCCGCCTGTTCCACCAAGTGTGAAAGCAGGACGAAGAACTACAGGATAGCCGATCTCACGAGCAGCCTTTTTAGCTTCCTCAAGGTTATATGTGATCTCTGATGGAATAACTGGCTCACCAATTGATTCGCACATCTCCTTAAAGAGTTCTCTATCCTCTGCACGTTCAATACTCTCTGATGAAGTGCCAAGAAGTTCTACACCGCACTCCTTAAGTACGCCCTTATTTTCAAGTTGCATGCAAAGATTGAGACCTGTCTGACCACCGATGCCAGGAATGATAGCATCTGGTCGCTCATAGCGAAGTATCTTCGCTATATATTCAAGTGTCAAAGGTTCCATATAAACCTTATCTGCAATTGTCGTATCAGTCATTATTGTTGCTGGGTTAGAGTTACAGAGTATTACCTCATAACCTTCTTCCTTCAAAGCAAGACATGCCTGTGTACCAGCATAGTCAAACTCTGCAGCCTGGCCAATTACAATTGGGCCAGAACCGATAATAAGTATTTTCTTTAGATCTGTTCTTTTTGCCATTGTTTTGCTCCTAATGTCCTATTTAGAATATACTTCACTGCCATGAAAAACAGTCAAATAATTAACACCTTTAAGTGCAACTCCATCATATGGTGTTGCGCGTCCCATTGAGAGAAACTCATTTGGATTTACTATAAAACTTTCATCTAAATTCCAAAGTGAGTAATCATTACCAAGTGGTATATTAAAACGCTTTCTTGGATTTGTTGAAAGAAGATCAACAATTTTCTCAAGCGTTAGTATTTTCATTTCACAAACAAGATATGTATAAAGCACTGGGAAGGCTGTCTCAAGTCCTACAATTCCAAAAGCAGAACCTTCAAGTCCTCTTGCTTTTTCATCTGCACTGTGTGGAGCATGATCAGTCGCTATCATATCAATAGTACCATCTGCAACTCCAAGGAGAAGTGCCTCCTTATCATCAGCGCCACGAAGTGGCGGATTCATTTTGAATCGGCCATCTTCCACTAAGTCGTTTTCACAGAGTGTCAAATAATGGGGACCAGTCTCGCAAGTTATGTTTACTCCGGACTTCTTTGCATCCCTAATAAGTTCTACGCTCTCTTTTGTTGAGATATGACAAACATGATACTGGCAGCCGGTCTCTTTGACCAACTCAACGTCGCGGGCTATCTGTTCCCATTCGCTCTGGCTGCAGATGCCTCTGTGACCATGTTGGGCGGCATATTCGCCGAGGTGGATGTATCCGTTATGAAGCAGCGAATTGACTTCGCAGTGGGCAGCGATACGACTACCCAAGGCTTTCACCTTCAACATGGCATCGTGCATCATATCGTCTTTTTGAACACCATGTCCGTCATCGCTGAAAGCGCAGACGTAAGGATTCATCTCTTCGATGTCAGCCATTTCTGCACCCAACTGTCCTTTGGTGATACAGCCGTAAGGGAATACCTTGACGACAGCATCACGATCGATGATGTCGCGCTGGATCTTGAGCGTGTCCAAGGAATCGGGCGTAGGTTTGAGGTTAGGCATCGTACAAACAGCAGTATAACCTGCAGAGGCAGCAGCCTTGGTTCCTGTGGCGATGGTTTCCTTGTATTCAAAACCTGGTTCACGGAAATGAACATGAACATCAACCAATCCAGGAATAACGGTTCTGCCTTTGGCATCGACTACAACGGCGTCCTCTGCCTCCAAGGTCGGAGAGACGGCTTTTACAACCCCACCTTCAACAAGAATACGGGTAGCTTCTTTCGATTTGTAGAGAACTGCGTTTATAATGAGTTGCTTCATAGTAATTCTAAACCAAAAAAAAGAGCAACCGAACAAAGACGGTTACTCTTTATATTTCAAAAACGGGAAAGAAAAGGAGAACTGCTGGAAGACTGCTTCCAACCGTAAAGATCATTTGTTCTAACAATCTGTTTTCGATTTCTTTCCGACATCTTTTTCTATGCTTGTATTAACTTTGCAAAGATACTACTTTTTATGCAATATACGACCATTACCTGCAAAAAAAGTTATCCACATCTGCAACAATTTTTAGTCGTTAAGGATGAGCATTGAGTCGCCGTAGGCACCAAAGCGATAACCCTCTTTGACTGCCATGTTGTATATCTCCATAACCTTTTCATAACCACCGAATGAGGCCACAATCATCAGCATGGTTGATTGTGAGAGGTGGAAGTTGGTCAACAAACAGTTGGCTGTTGAGAACTGATATGGTGGGAAGATGAACTTATAGGTCCAGCCGTCATAAGGACGGATGATACCATTGGCGGTTGAAGCGGTCTCAAGGGCACGAATCGTTGAAGTTCCGACTGCGCAAATCTTACGACCTTCAGCAAAACGCTCGTTGAACATCTTGACGGCATCTTCGCGAACTTCCATCTGCTCGGAATCCATCTTATATTTAGTAAGATCTTCTACGTCAACGTCCTTGAACATAGTCAGACTGCAGTAGAGAGTCAGGAAGGTGGTATCAATGCCTTTGATTTCCATAAGTTTCATCAGTTCGCGACTGAAATGAAGACCAGCAGCTGGAGCAACCACGGCGCCCTCTCTGGCTGCATAGATATTTTGATAGCGTTCGGTATCATCCTCGTCGGAACCGTTCTCACGTTTTACATATTCAGGCAATGGGGTGTGACCCAACTGCATCAATTCTTTAATGAAATCTTCGTGTGCGCCATCATAGAGGAAACGGATGGTACGACCGCGAGAGGTGGTGTTGTCGATAACCTCGGCAACCATAGAGTTATCCTCGCCAAAATAGAGTTTGTTGCCTACACGAATCTTACGGGCTGGTTCTACCAACACGTCCCAAAAGCGTTGTTGTTCGGACAGTTCGCGAAGAAGTGTAACTTCGATTTTCGCATTGGTTTTCTCCTTGTTACCATAAAGAACGGCAGGGAAAACTTTGGCATCGTTCATCACAAAGAGGTCTCTTTCATCAAAATACTCAATGATATTGATGAAAGAACGATGCTCAACCAAACCACTTTTCTTATGGAAGACAAGCAAACGACTTTCATCGCGATTCTCTACTGGTCGTTGAGCAATCTGCGATTCTGGCAATTTAAATTTAAACTGAGATAACTTCATTGTTCAGATATTTCTTCTACTTTGATTTTCAAATTTTAGGAAGGTATGGTTGGAGTAGACTTTCCATTGAGACACATTGCTCTATACGGGTCTCTCCAACACGTGTACGCTGCAAGGCGGTCAGATAAGCACCACTATTGAGGGCAGCACCGATATCGCGCGCCAAAGCTCTGATATAGGTTCCTTTGCTACAAACGATGCGAAGCGTTAGATAAGGTAGAGAGAAGTCCGTAACTTCAATTTCTTTAATCAGCAACGGTTTTGCCTTAATCTCTACATCACGACCCTTACGGGCATAGTCGTAGGCTCGTTTGCCGTCAATCTTAACTGCCGAGTAGGCAGGTGGAACCTGAAGGATATCGCCTACGAAATGGGTTAGCGTTTCGTCAATCAACGCTCTGGTGATATGTTCAAACGGATAGCGTTGATCTATCGGATGTTCCATATCAAAGGACGGTGTCGTAGCACCCAATTCCAAGGTAGCAATATACTCTTTTTCGCCGGCTTGAAGTTGGTCAATCTGTTTGGTGCATTTGCCCGTGCAGACCACCATAACTCCAGTTGCCAATGGGTCTAAAGTGCCGGCATGACCCACTTTCAACTTTTTCTCTTTGAAATACTTGCACCATGCCGAACGCATCTTGTTGACCACATCGAATGAGGTCCACTCAAGAGGTTTGTCCACATAGAACACACGTCCCTCTTTCAGTTGTTCAAGCGTATATGGCACTTCGTTTTCCATTAAATCATAGAGAATATGAGTGTAACGACGCCAACGATGGCACAATAGATTGCAAAATAAATCAGTTTGCCACGTTTCACGAGGTCAATCATGAATTTGCAGGCAAACAGACCCGATAGGAAGGCTGCCAAGAAGCCAACGACTAAAGGCATCACACCAATGGTTGAGAAACTTTCACCACCTTTCAAAAGTGTCACATCTATATATAAAAACG
>CALEJM010000213.1 GCA_937898265.1 uncultured Porphyromonadaceae bacterium | reverse complement strand
CGTCAGCGTCCCGAAGCGGGACGAGGCCGGCTTCGCCGCGCTGGTCTGCTTCTTTGAGATGGCCTGCGCCATCTCCGCCTACATGAGCGGCGTCAATCCCTTTGACCAGCCCGGCGTGGAGGCTTACAAAAAGAATCTGTTTCATATCCTTGGCAAACCAGGGTATTAACAACACGCCAATGGAAGACTTGAGGTTCTCAATCATCGTTCCCGTCTACAAACGCAATGACGAGCTGACGGAGCTGTTCGACTCGCTGGTGGCTCAAACCGACAACGACTTCGAGGTGCTGATTCTTGAGGCACCCTCCTCCGACGACGCCACGGCACTCTGTCAGAGCTATGCCGACCGTCTGAATATCGTCCATAAGATTGACGACAGCAGCCGTAGCGCCCGCCGAAATCTCGGCATTGAGATGGCAAGCGGCAACTACTGCCTGTTGTTCGACTCCGATGTCATCCTTCCGTCTCATTATATTGCTACGGTAAGAAAAGCACTCTCGGAGCATTACGTCGACTGCTTCGGCGGTCCCGACAGCGCCGACGAGAGTTTCAGCGATATCCAGAAAGCCGTGAACTACGCTATGACCTCCGTGATGACCACAGGCGGCATCCGTGGTGCCACCAAGAAGGTGGACAAGTTCCTACCTCGTGCCTTCAACATGGGATTCTCCAAAGAGGCTTATCTGCAAATCGGCGGCTACCGCGAGATGATTGGCGAGGACGTTGACCTCAGCATGCGCATCCGCGAAGGAGGCTTTAGCGTACGTCTCATCCCCGAAGCTGTGGTGGTTCACAAACGTCGCGTGACGTTGAAGAAGTTCTATCGTCAGGTCTACACCTTCGGCAAGGCTCGTATCCTGCTCACCAAACTCCATCCAGGCTCGTTGAAGATCATGCACCTCTTCCCAACGGCATTTGCTTTGGGATGTCTCGGACTCCTCATCTTCGCCTTGGCATTCAGAACGCTCTGGTGGTTGGCTCCACTGGCGCTGTTTGCCTGTCTGGTGTTTGTGGAGTCGCTCCTCCGCAACCGCTCACTCCGTGTGGCTGCACTCTCTATCCTCACCAGCTACGCCCAACTGCTGGGCTACGGCTTTGGTCTCATCGACGAATTGATTACCCGACGCGCCTCTCACACGGCCGCCGAACAACTATATAGACAATAACTTAAAAAACTCAACGCATATGAAAGTAGTACTGCTGGCTGGCGGCTTTGGCACACGACTGAGTGAGGCTACCGCTGTGATTCCAAAACCTATGGTGGAGATTGGTGGCAAACCAATCCTTTGGCATATCATGAAAATCTACAGTCATTACGGTTTCAACGATTTCATCATCTGCTGCGGCTACAAGCAATACGTCATCAAAGAATATTTCTGCAACTATTTCCGTCACAACTGCGACCTCACCGTCGACCTTCGCGACAACAGTGTGGAGGTGCTCGACAACCACTCCGAGCCTTGGCGCGTTACGATGGTGGACACCGGCATCAACACCCTGACCGGCGGACGCATCAAACGTATTCAGAAATATGTGGGCAACGAGCCATTCCTCCTGACCTACGGCGACGGATTGGGCGACATCGACATCCGTGCTACCGTTGAGGCGCATCAGAAATCGGGCAAACTGCTTTCGATGACCACCTATCAACCAAGCGGCAAACTCGGCGTGGTTGACATCGACGACAACGGCAGCGTCCGTTCATTCCTCGAGAAACCTAAGGCAGGCGGTTCGTGGATCAACGCCGGTTTCTTCGTCTGCGAGCCTGGGGTGTTCGATGTGTTGGAAGGCGACCACGAGATGTTCGAGCGCGAACCTATGCAACGTCTCGTAGCACAAAACCAGATTCATGCGTTCAAACACGACGGCTTCTGGAAACCGATGGACACCCTCAACGACAACAAGGAACTCAATGCTCTCTGGGACAAAGGCAATGCCCCTTGGAAAGTGTGGTAACAAACCTTTATTCTTCAGCTTTTTGAAATTCAAACAATATATTATTCTGTTGGCACTCTTGGCCATCGCGGGCTCGCTGACTGCCCAGTCGGAGTCGGCCATCACGCTTTGGCAACGTGAGGCTCTTCGGCAGAAACTGCCTGTGAAGTTTGCTACGCTTCCATGGGCACTCACCAACTGCGATGCCAGTTTCCACTCCCGCCACGCCGAAGGAGCTTGGGCACTCTCGGCTCCGGCAGCCGTTCGCTACGGCTTGCGCGTTGACGAGGCAACAGACGAGCGTCGCGACACGAAGCGTGCCGCCCAAGCAGCCATCAGCTATCTTGCCGACCTCGCCACGTTATACAACAACGACGAGATCGAGATGCTGACTGCCTATCTCACCCCTATCTATGGCGAGAGCGCTGAGGCAAAGGCAAAATCGGTGTTGACCGACATGATTCGTTTGGCAGCTGCCCCCTCGAAACTTATGGTCAAGGAGTGGAAGAGCAATCTGATGGAGACGGAGTTGCAACAATCTGTAACCACCGACTCACTGCTGCAGACGCTTCAAGTTTCTGCTACGGTGTTCTTCAAAAACAATCCGCAACTATCCACCAAAGCCAAACAACTGCCACAAGGCACGACCATCAAACTAACCGCCGAACAGCAGACACTCTTCCTTGCCAACGAGCAGATGCTCTACCGCACGGTGGTGGTTGAAGAGCCTAAGCAGGAAGAGAAGACCACTGAGTCTGCGCCAGCCAAGCCTTCGTATATCACCTATAAAGTGAAGAACGGCGACACCCTCAGCGGCATTGCTGCACGCCATCACGTGACGGTAGCTCAGTTGGTGAAGTGGAACAAGTTGCCGAATGCCGACCGTCTCAGTCTCGGTCAGCAACTCAAGATTTACAAATAACAGACGCTTACCATGGTAGAAATAGGAAACACCCTCGTCAGTTTTCAACTTTTTGAAACCCATTTTCTCTGTCCGCTTCACCAGTGCAAAGGTCAATGTTGCATTGACGGTGACGCAGGCGCTCCCCTGACAGAAGAGGAAGCCCGTAAGATTGAGGAACTACTCCCTAAGATTTGGGACCTCCTATCCGACGAAGCCAAAGCGGTGATAGAACAGCAAGGCGTGGCATACCATGATGCCGACGGCGACCTCGTGACCTCTATCGTCAACAATGCCAACTGTGTGTTCACCTGTCAGAACGAAGACGGTATATGCGGTTGCGCCATCGAGAAGGCTTACCGTGAAGGTAAGGTCGATTTCCTCAAACCGATTTCGTGCCACCTCTACCCTGTTCGCCTCAACCATTATAAAGACTTTACGGCAGTCAATCTCCACCGTTGGGAAATCTGCGACTGCGCAGTGAAATACGGCAAAGAGCAAGGCGTCGTAGCCTATAAGTTCTTGCGTGAACCACTGATTCGCTGTTTCGGCGAGGCGTGGTACCAGGAATTAGAAAAAGCTGCCGCCGACTACGAAGCGGCATTCAACACACTGTAACCCATGTCCTACGTCGATCTCCTCATCATCGCCATCGGTTTGGCTATCGACTGTTTCGCAGTCTCCATTGCCAGCAGCATCGCCTACGCCCGTTTCAACTGGTCCAAGATTCTGCGCATGGCTCTCTTCTTTGGTGCGTTCCAAGGATTGATGCCTTTCTCTACATGGCTGTTAGGCAGCGCCTTTTCTGAGCAGATTAAGACCATCGACCACTGGTTGGCGTTGGCTATTCTTGGGTTTATCGGTGGCAAGATGATTTACGAAAGTCTGCACGAAGGAGAGGCGAGCGAGAATCGCAGTCCCTATGGTTCTCTTGTCGTCCTGACCCAGTTAGCCGTAGCCACAAGCATCGACGCCGCTGCCACAGGCATACTCTTCGTTCCGATACCAGGCTTCATCTGGATTGCCATCTCGGTCATCGGGGCAGTCAGTTTCCTCTTCACTATCGGAGGATGCTCTTTAGGCATCTTGGTAGGCAAGAAGATGGAAAAGATTAACGTCGAGCTATTTGGAGGTATCATACTCATTCTAATAGGCATAAAAATTCTCGTTGAACATCTGATCAATGGCCAATAAGGCACTCACACATCTCAGCCGTCACCAAATAGACGACAAACGATGGAACGAAGTTATCCAGACTTCGCTCAACGCACGGCCCTATGCCCTGACTTGGTATCTTGATGCCGTTTCGCCCCATTGGGAAGCCTTGATATTAGGTGATTACGAGGCAGTGATGCCGTTACCAGCCAAACGGAAGTTCGGTTTCCGCTACTACGTTCAGCCGCTTTGGACTCAGCAGTTAGGCGTTTTCTCTCCCCATCCCATCTCCGCAGAAATCAGCAACTGTTTTTGGAAGAAAATGACCTTCTCCGTTTTTGCGATGAAGGTGAACGACAGCTATTGTCGCGGCAAAGAATTGCCGAATCTGATTCTCCCATTAGAAAAAGACTACACGATTTTGCAGAAAGATTTCCACAATAATACTCAGCGCAACATTCGCAAAGCGCGCTTTTCGGAAGAGATACTCTGCCAAATCAAACGGGAGGAGTTTCTCGATTTTTGGAAATCGGAGCATCCAAAAGAAAGCAAACTGTTTGCAGCCTTGGAAGAGCTGTCACTCGCAGCCGTGAAGAACCACGCTGCCCAATTCTATGCCTGCAAGAAAAATGGAGCGCTAACGGCAGCCGTCATGACAATAGAGACGTGTAACCGAATCGTCTATCTGGCGCCAGTCTCCAACGCCGCAGGCAAGGAAGATTGCGCGATGTTTGTCATCATCGACAACCTGATTCGTCAAAACGCCGGCACAATGAAGGTCTTAGATTTTGAAGGTTCGCAGATTCCAGGGGTACGCCGTTTCTACGAAGGCTTCGGAGCGCAACTCGAGCCTTATTATCTTGTTGAACACAACCATCCCCATTGGTTGGTAAATCTTCTGCACCGATGAAAGTTCTGTTCCTCACCGCTTGGTACCCGAACCGCTACGACGCCATGGCTGGTCTGTTCGTCAGAAAGCATGCACTGGCAGTCAGTCAGTCGGCGGAAGTCTGCGTGCTCTATATCCACCCCGACGAGCACATCAAAGAGACAGAAATCGTGGAAACCACCGAGGGAACGCTCCACGAGGTGATTGTCTATCATCCTTTTGTAGACAACTCCACCCTTAAGAAAGTCAGCAAAGCCATCGGATTCTGTCGTGCTTTCGCCAAGGGCTTTGAGGTGGTTCGTCAACACTACGGTATGCCCGATGTAACCCACGTCAACGTGCTAACTCGCTGCGGCGTTCTGGCATGGTGGTTGGAGCGTAAGCATCATATTCCGTATGTCATTACGGAACATTGGAGCAGATACTTGCCTCAAAATTTCTCCTATACAGGATTCCTACGCAAACACCTCACGCAAAAAGTGCTTCAGAATGCCTACGCCGTCATGCCCGTCTGCGAAAACCTCGGCAAAGCGATGCAGCGCTGCGGACTGAATCACAAAAACTATCAGGTGGTTCCCAATGTGGTTGACGATTATTTTTTTCAAACGCCACACCGTCCGCATCAGGAGGGAACGCCATATACAATACTCCACGTCTCTTGTTTTGACGAGAAGTCGAAGAACGTTTCGGGAACCTTGCGCGCTTTTAGACAGCTCGCAGAGATTCGCCACGACGTCCAATTCAGATTCGTAGGCACAGGCACATGTTATGATGAAGCGGTTGCTTTGGCAAATCATCTCGATTTTCCCACTGGAACCCTCTCTTTTACGGGAGAACTTCCACCAGAGGGGGTCTGCCAAGAGATGAGCACAGCCGATGCTTTGGTCCTATTCTCTAATTATGAGAATGCACCAGTGGTAGTCTCCGAAGCTTTGGCAATGGGAATCGCCGTGATTGCCTCCAACGTGGGCGGCATTCCGGAAATGGTTTCGGACAACTGCGGCACCTTGGTTGAACCTGGCAACGAAGGGGCATTGACCGACGGACTGAATCGTCTGCTCAACAACTACAGCCAATACAGCAATGCTACCATTCGTCAGCATGGACTCCGTTATCAGTTTGCCACTGTTCGCGATACATTATATAATATGTATCAGTTGGCAGTGAAAAACAAGAACAACGGATAGCCACGATACGTCATTTTTTTGTACCTTTGTAGCACCAACTTTAGCAAACAAAACACTCATAATTCATTATGTTTAGTCAAGAAATATACTTGGGTCGTCGCGAGCGACTCAGCAAAAACATGAAAGGCGGCATCGCCTTCTTCCCTTGCAACAACGAAGCACCTATGAGCTATCCAGCCAACTGCTATCGTTTCCGTCAAGACAGCACATTCAACTACTTCTTTGGTCTGCTGGAACCAATGCGTATGGCTGGTATCATCGACTTCGATAAGAACGAGACCATACTCTTTGGCGAAGACTACACCATTGACGACATCATCTGGATGGGTCCTCAACCAACCATCAAGGAGTTGGCTGAACGAAGCGGTATCGCCGACTCACGTCCTTACGACGAATTGGCAGCTTATCTGAAAAAAGCACTCAAAGAGGGTCGCGAGATTCACTACCTCCCACCTTATCGCCACGACAACCAAATCTTGGTATCCAAACTTCTCGGCATCAAAATTGACGACGTCTGCACCAAAGCTTCTCAAGCATTGATTCACGAGGTTGTTGAACTTCGCGCCGTAAAAGGTCCAGAAGAGATTGAAGAGATGGAGAAAATCTGCAACGTGGGTCGTGAGATGGAGTTGACCGCTATGCGCAACTGTCGCGCTGGTCTCATCGAGCAACAGCTCACCGGCATGGTTGAAGGCGTGGCTATCTCAGGTGGCGAAGGCACTTCATTTGCTACCATTCTCTCTCAAAACGGACAAACCCTCCACAATCCATATCACCGT